>CAXBRX010000026.1:0-16238 GCA_963977835.1 uncultured Derxia sp. | reverse complement strand
CTCGAACGTCTTGAAGGTCTTTTCGGGGTTGGCGAGTGGGTCGCCAGGGCCGGCGATGCCCAGTACCGTCATTTGCGGAATCGTGCTGGCCACCGCCAACACTTTCTTGGAAGCCTGTTCGGGCGTGAGCTTTTCGCTGACCACGCCCGGGCGCGATTCATTCGCGCAGTCGTACTTGCGATTGCAGTAATTGCACTGGATGTTGCAAGCCGGCGCGACCGCCACATGCATGCGCGCGTAATGGTGATGCGCTTCTTCGCTGTAGCAGGGGTGGTTCTTGATCTTGTTCCAGACTTCTTCGCTCACGTCCTGCGGACGCGCCGAAGAACCGCAACTCGATTTACCGTCGCCGCCTGAGCTGCCGCAGCCTTTGTGCTCGGCCACTTTGTCGAGCAGATCTTCGAGCGCGACGCCTTGGTCTTTGCCCACCCGGCGAATGCTGCCGATCTCGATGAAGGCTTGTGAGTTCATTTCCCCGCCCGAAGAAAGCCGACGCCCGATGCGTCTTCATTCTTCGATTAGCAGGGTCTGTGCCACATGACTTTTTCTTTTAAATCAATGCGTTGCATCCAAACGCCGCTTGTCGAACTTGCGACAAAACGTCGATGTCGGACAGTGCTCAAAAACGCTTGATCGGAATCTGGTGTTTTTGCAACGCATAGCCCATCTGACGCGCCGTCAATCCGAGCACGCGCGCAGCCTTGGCCTGCACCCAGCCGCATTTTTCCATCGCCCAGATCAGGCGCTCGCGCTCGTTCTGCGGCGGGCCCACGCTGTCCGCCGTGGCCGGCGTATGGCTGCGGATGCGGCCGTCGAGCGAGGGCAGATCGGGCGTGTTGTACGCAGCGGCCGCGCCCGCGGTCTCGGTCAGGATGGGTTCATCGAAAGCGTCGGGCGCCGACACCGGCACGACCTCGGCCGCCACGACCGGGATGTCGCGCAGCATGGGCTGATGCAAGGTGCGCGTGAGGCAACGATTTTGCGAGCACGGGAAGCTCGCCTCGGTGATGACCGATCCCATGGTCATCGTCGCGGCGCGTTCGACGCAATTCTGCAATTCGCGCACATTGCCCGGCCAATAACAACCGGTCAGCACCGCGAGCGCACCACGCGACACGCTGAGGCCGCGCTTGTTTTCCTTGTTGAAGCCGTCGAGAAAATGCTCGACCAGACGCGGAATGTCTTCGACCCGGTCGCGCAAAGGCGGCAGGAAGATCGGCACGACATTGATGCGGTAATACAGATCGGAGCGGAACTCGCCCGCCGCGACCGCTTTTTCGAGATCGCGGTTGGTCGCGCAGATCAGGCGCACATCGACCTTGATCGCCTTGTTGCCGCCCACGCGTTCGAATTCGCGCTCTTGCAGCACGCGCAACAGCTTGGCCTGGAAGGACGGCGAAATATCGCCGATCTCGTCGAGGAACAAAGTGCCGCCATGGGCTTGTTCGAAACGGCCTTTGCGCTCGGTATGCGCGCCGGTGAACGCGCCGCGCTCATGGCCGAACAATTCCGATTCGAGCAGCGTTTCTGAGAGCGCTGCGCAATTCACCTTGATGAACGGGCCGTCTTTGCGCGTCGACAAATAATGAATGGCGCGCGCAATGACTTCCTTGCCGGTGCCCGACTCGCCGCGCAACAGCACGGTGGTGCGGCCCGGCGCGCATTGATGCACTTCGGCAAACACTTCCTGCATCAGCTTGCTGGTGCCGATGACGCTGTCGAGCTTGTACTTGCCCGCGAGTTCTTTCTTGAGGCGCCGCGTTTCGCCCATCAATTCCTTGCGCTCGCCTTCGACGAGTTGCGCGAGCCGCGCGGCCTGACCGATCAGGTTGGCCACCATCTGCAAAAAACGCGCGTCGCGCGCGAAATGCGGCTGCGAAACCTGGCGATCGAGATCGACCGACAACACACCCAGGGTTTCGCGGTTGCAACGGATCGGCACGCCGATGAAGGAGATGTCGGCCGTATCGACCTCCGGACGCGTCGAATTGCGGGCGACGAATTCGGGCTCGTTGCGGATGTTGGGCACGACGATGGGCAGGCCGGTGACGAAGATGCGCAAGGTCACGCCACCGTCTTCGAAACGCATGGCATCGATCTCGGCCTGGGTCAGGCCATGGGCGGCGATCAGGCGCAGCGAGCCGTCGTCCTGCACCAGGCTGATCATGCCGCGCTGCATGTCGAGGAAGGACGAGAGGATGGACAGCACCTCGCGCAGCGTGAGACGCAAGTCCAACGACGAACTGAGGATCTTGCTGACCTCGTAAATCGCGGTCAGCGAAATGTCGCCCCGGCTCAGGGGCGCCATGGCAGTCGAGCGCGGCACATCGTTCATGAAATCGCAGTCCCTTCGACACTGACATGGCGCCGATCGGTGCCGGCGCGCATGTATGGTTTCCGACAGAGTGCAATTACCGAGCCAGATGTCGAGATTCCGACAAGATTTTTCAGCATCCGATAAGAATCACCGGCCACCGCTCGTTTTCGCAGGCCAATCCATGCATTGGCGTTGCATGCGCAGCATGCCGCAACGAAATGACAATCACCGACGCGGCGAATATGGTTTATCGCGGTGCACCATTTCGCACCCAAAGAGAGGGCGCACGTCGCCTGCTGGTGCAAGCACTTGAGTCGCTTAGTCGGAAAAGCGGAAGCCTCAGAACCGCTCGCGTGACTCCACGGCACGCGAGGCACGCGGCACCGTGGTCAGCGTCTGGCGCCCCACCAACGGCTTGATGGTGGTCGGCGCACCAGGGCCGAAATGGCGCGTCAGGGTGGGCACATCGGGCAAGGCGCCCGAGCGAAAACGCAATGAACGCACATTGGCTGCAAGCAAAGCCTTGTCGCGCACGGCATCGGAGCGCACACGCACCGAACCGTCTTCGTTGATGCGATCGAGATCGATGACCGCCACCAGACGCCCTTCGGGATTGACGACCGCGAAATCGACGGTGCGATCGCGTATGCGCGCATACCAGGCGGTCGCATTGTCGGTACCCGCGGGAGTCAGCAAGCGCGTGAGCGCAACGTCGACGAGCACCACGTAATCGGGCAGGGCTTCGAGCAGACGCCAGTACAACTGCTGCTCATAGACCGACAGCACACGCGCGCGCATGCGAAATGGCCAGTCGGACGTGTTGTCGGCATGGGCGGCGCGCCGGCTCCAGACCATGAGCGCCAGCGCGGCAATCACCACAAGTACGACCAATATCACCAAACTCGTGGTGTTCATGAAAACGCCTCCAGAAACCCGCTGCGCCCAGCAAAACGGCGCGCGGGCATAGAATTTTGCTCTGCAGCATCGCAGCTTTACAACGGATATTGTGAATTATTTCACGCAATTCAATTACAGCAAGCCATTACGCTGATTTTCCGTGTCGCACCGATATGGTATGGGGACAGGCCCGCTATCTGCAGATGGGCATGGGGCCCACCTCGGGGCGCCGCAACGCGTTCACGCCGGCCGCCACCCCCTAAAAATAGGCGAGTGCTATCGAGACCATTTGATCAATCAATCCACAAGAGGGGCTGGCGCGCCTAACATTCATCCCGTCGCGGACTTCTGAACGTCCGCTGCTTTCTGAACCCCTCAAGGAGAAAAGATGTCGCTGATCAACACGCAGGTTCAACCGTTCAAGACCACGGCTTTCGTCAATCGCACCGGTAAGGGCGAATTCGTCGAAGTGACCGAGCAAACGCTCAAGGGCAAATGGTCGGTCCTGATCTTCATGCCGGCGGCGTTCACCTTCAATTGCCCGACCGAGATCGAAGACGCGGCCGAGCATTACGCCGAATTCCAGAAGGCCGGTGCCGAGGTCTACATCGTCACGACCGACACCCACTTCTCGCACAAGGTCTGGCACGAAACCTCGGCGGCAGTCGGCAAGGCCAAGTTCCCGCTCGTGGGCGACCCGACGCATCAACTGACCAACGCCTTCGGTGTGCACATCCCCGAAGAAGGTCTGGCGCTGCGCGGCACGTTCATCATCAATCCGGAAGGCACGATCAAGACGCTGGAAATCCATTCCAACGAAATCGCGCGTGACGTGACCGAAACCCTGCGCAAGCTCAAGGCCGCGCAATACACGGCCGCGCACCCGGGCGAAGTCTGCCCGGCCAAGTGGAAGGAAGGCGCCAAGACGCTGACCCCGTCGCTGGACCTGGTCGGCAAGATCTGAGCGCAGAGCTTTTCGGCCATGCCGCATCGAAGGACGGACCGCGGGTCCGTCCTGCCTGCACCACCCGCAGCACTCAGGCCTCATTGACAACCCCCGGCGGATGTTCTGCCGGAGGTTGTCGAGGAGGTCGGACCGCACACGCACCGACCACGCAACCAAAGGACAAGACGCCATGCTGGACGACAACACCAAAGGCCAACTCGCCGGGTATTTCGAGCGCATCACCCAACCGGTCGAACTGATCGCAAGCCTCGATGATTCCGCCGGCGCCGCCGACATCCGCGAACTTCTGACCGAAATCGCCGCGATTGCGCCGGCCAAGGTCAGCGCGCGCTTCGACGGTCAATTCGCGCGCAAGCCTTCGTTCCAGATCACCCGCGCCGGCCAGGACATGGGCGTGCATTTCGCCGCCCTGCCCATGGGCCATGAATTCACTTCGCTGTTGCTCGCCATCCTCTGGGCCGGCGGTCATCCGCCCAAGGTCGAGCCCGAAGTGATCGAACAGATCAAGGCGCTCGACGGCGAGTTTTCGTTCACCACCTGGATGAGCCTGACCTGCCACAACTGCCCCGATGTGGTCCAGGCGTTGAACCTGATGGCGGTGCTCAATCCGCGTGTGCGCCATGTCGCGATCGACGGTGGGCTGTTCCAGCAAGAGGTCGAAGCGCGCCAGATCATGGCCGTGCCCGCGGTCTTCCTCGGTGAGGAAAGCTTCGCGTCGGGCCGCATGGAACTCGCCGAAATTCTCGCCAAAGTCGATACCGGCGCCGCTGCGCGCGACGCCGCCAAACTCGGCGCCAAGGATGCGTTCGATGTGCTGATCGTAGGCGCAGGCCCGGCCGGCGCTGCCGCAGCCATTTACGCTGCACGCAAAGGCATCCGCACCGGCATCGTCGCCGAGCGTTTCGGCGGCCAGACCCTCGACACCCTGGCGATCGAGAACTTCATCTCGGTGCCCGAGACCGAAGGCCCGAAATTCGCCGCCGCGCTCGAACAGCATGTGCGCGCCTATGAAGTGGATGTGATGAGCGGCCAACGTGTGGCCGCGCTCGAACCCGCGCCGACACCGGGCGCCCTCGCCAGCGTGCGCCTGGACAATGGCGCGGTCTTGAAAAGCCGCACCGTCATCCTCGCCACGGGCGCGCGCTGGCGCAATGTGAATGTGCCGGGCGAACAGGAATACAAGACCAAGGGCGTGGCCTATTGCCCGCATTGCGACGGCCCTTTGTTCAAGGGCAAGAAGGTCGCGGTGATCGGCGGCGGCAATTCGGGCGTCGAAGCCGCGATCGACCTTGCCGGCGTGGTCGAGCATGTGACGCTGATCGAATTCCTCGACCAGCTCAAGGCCGATGCGGTGTTGGTCAGCAAGCTCAAGAGCCTGCCCAACGTCACCATCCATACCAATGCCCAGACCACCGAGATCACGGGCGACGGGCAGAAGGTCAACGGGCTGCGCTACAAGGACCGTGCGAGCGGTGCCGAGCATCTGATCGAACTCGCGGGCGTGTTCGTGCAGATTGGTCTGGTGCCCAACACCGACTTCCTCAAGGGCGGACCGGTCGAGCTCTCACGCTTCGGCGAGATTGTCATCGACGCGAAATGCCATACCAGCGTACCCGGCGTGTTCGGTGCCGGCGACGTGACGACTGTGCCGTACAAGCAGATCATCATCGCGACCGGCGAAGGTGCGAAGGCGGCGCTGTCGGCCTTCGATCACCTGATCCGCACACCGCAAGTCGAAGCCGCGCCCGCGGCCACGGCAGCGAGTCCGGCGCTGGTCGGCTGAAGCACCGCGCACAAAACAAAGGGCCACCGCTGGGTGGCCCTTTTTTATGCCTGGCGGCAAGCGGCGCGTGCGCGCCGCCCGCCTTGCGTTCAAGCGTATTGCTTGGCGGCAAAGGCCCAGTTCACGAGCGTCCAGAACGATTCGATGTACTTCGGACGCGCGTTGCGATAGTCGATGTAATAGGCATGTTCCCAGACATCGGCGGTCAGCAAAGGCTTGTCGGCGGTGGTCAGCGGCGTCGCGGCATTGCTGGTGTTGACGATGTCGAGCGAGCCATCGGCCTTCTTCACGAGCCAGGTCCAGCCCGAACCGAAATTGCCGACCGCGCTCTTGGTGAAGGCTTCCTTGAACGCGTCGTAGCTGCCCCACTTCTTGGTGATCGCATCGGCGAGCGCACCGGTCGGCGCAGCGCCGCCACCGGCGGCCTTGGGCGCGAGGCTGTTCCAGTAGAAGGTGTGATTCCAGACCTGGGCCGCATTGTTGAACACGCCGCCCGAAGACTTCTTGATGATGTCTTCGAGGCTCGCGTTTTCGAATTCGGTGCCCTTGATGAGGTTGTTCAAGTTGGTCACATAGGCTTGATGATGCTTGCCGTAGTGAAACTCGAGGGTTTCCTTCGAGATGGTCGGCGCGAGTGCGTCGATCGCATACGGAAGGGCGGGAAGAGTGTGTTCCATGACTTTGTCCTTTTTTCTCGTGAGCGGTGGTACCAATGACATCGATCGACAAGGTTCCGACGCCTCCAGAGCGCGCCGGACAAACCACACTCGGATTGTAGCGCCGCGCGACGTGTCTACTGCGGCTTGTCCGCGCGCGGACCGCGGGCTTGCTCCACGGTTTCGACGCGCGCCCCGAGCGTGCCGTCGTGCAGACGTACAGCAATGCCCGTGCCCACCGCGACCTGCCCGATCGAGCCGACCACCTGGCCTTGTTGCTCGACGATTGCATAGCCGCGTTTGAGCGTCGCTTGCGGGCTCACTGCTTCGAGCACGCCGTGCAAAGCCACCAAGCGCGCGCGCAAGGCATTCCAATGCGCGACACGCGCGGCGGCCAGGCGCGCTTCGCCTTCGGCGATGCGTTGTGCGAGCGGCAGCAGATCAGGCTTGCGCCGGCGTGCGCGCAACGCGGCCAGCCGGCTGTCGCCAGCATCGAGCGTGCGCGTCATGGCGGCCCGCAAACGCCAGGCCAGCGCGTAGGTGCGCGCCTGCATGGCGTCGAGCCGCTGCGTCGGCGACACCAATCGTCCGGCTGCGGCGTCGAGGCGCAGCGCCGATTGTTCCCAACGCCGCGCCGCCGCGCGCACCAGATGCGCACGCAGGCCGTCGATCTGGGTGAGCCATTCTTCAGTCGCGCGGCTGACCATTTGCGCGGCCGCAGTCGGGGTCGGTGCACGCAAATCGGCGACGAAATCGGCGATCGTCACATCGGTTTCATGCCCGACACCGCTGACCACCGGCAACGCCGACGCGGCGATCGCGCGCGCGACGATTTCTTCGTTGAAGGCCCACAAATCTTCGATGCTGCCGCCGCCGCGGCAGACGATCAGTGCGTCGAGTCCGTCGATCACCCGGCGTTCATTGGCCAGTGCGATTGCCTGCGCGATCTTTTGCGCGGCGCCTTCGCCTTGCACCGGCGTCGGATAGACGATGGCGCGCACATGGGGCGCGCGCGCCGCGAGCGTGGTCGCCACATCGCGCAGCGCTGCCGCGTCGGGCGACGTGATGATGCCGACCGTGCGCACGAACACTGGTAGTGCACGCTTGCGTTCGAGGTCGAACAAGCCTTCGCGCGCCAGCATTTCCTTGAGCCGGTTGAAGGCTTCGAGCAATCCGCCGCGGCCGGCGCGCCGCATCGCATCGACGACGAGCTGGAATTCGCCGCGCGCTTCGTACAGGCGCACCTGGGCGCGCACCTCGATCGCATCGCCTTCGCGCGGCGTGAAGTCGACGTATTGCGAACGGCCGCGAAACATCGCGCAACGCACCTGGGCCGCATCGTCCTTGAGCGAGAAATACCAATGTCCGGAGGCGGCGCGCACAAAATTTGACACTTCGCCCGCAACTTGCACCAACGGAAATGCCTGCTCGAGCGTCCCCGCGACCGCGCGGTTCAAATCGCTGACCGACCAGCAGTCGCGCGGGCCGGCAGGCCGCGCCAATCCACGCGCCGTGCGCTCGGCATCAGGATTCATGCGGCTTCCCAGCGCTTTCCGCCTTGCGAAGCTGTCCACAACACAAGATGAACGGCGGCGTCAAGTCCAGCGGCCATCGCGCGTGAAGGCCCATTCGCAACCCATTGATTCAACATCAGTTTTTTGCTCCGGAACGTCGCCAGCCGACGCTGATTACCGAAATATTAAGCGTCCGCCTAACGGCGTCGCATGCTGTCCACAAAGTTATCCACAGGGACAAGACCCAACAAGGCGAAGGCGCATGGTGCGCTAAGATGCCGCAGCATAGTTCTTCGCGCGGAGGCTGCGTTTTGTTGTCCATCATTCTCGCGGCCGGCTGGCCGATCTGGCCCTTGCTGGCTACCTCGATCCTGGCACTCGCCCTGGTCATCGAACGTTTCATCGCATTGCGGCGCGGCAAGATCATCCCCGATCGCTTGCTCGACGAAGTGCTGCAACTCGTCAAGAAAAACCAGGCTTCGTCCGAGGTCGTGGCGCGGCTCGAACGCAATTCGCCGTTCGGCCGGGTGCTCGCGGCCGGTGTGCGCAACCTGGGCGCGACGCGCGAAGTCATGCGCGAAGCCATCGAAGAATCGGGCAACGCGGTCGCGCACGATCTCGAAAAATACCTGACCACGCTCGGCACCATCGCCTCGGCCGCGCCCTTGATGGGCCTGTTCGGCACGGTGGTCGGCATGATCGAGATCTTCGGCTCGCAAGCCCCGACCGGCGCCAACCCGACCCAGCTCGCCAACGGCATTTCGATCGCGTTGTACAACACCGGCCTGGGCCTTGCGATCGCGATTCCGGCGATGATCTTCTATCGGCATTTCCGCCGTACCGTCGACAGTTTCGTGCACGACATGCAAGTCCAGGCGATCAAGTTCGTCGACGTCGTGCATGGCGACCGTTCCTGATCCGGGTGGTTGAACGATGAACTTTCGTCGCTCCCGCGGCACCGAAGAACCGGAAATCAACCTGATTCCGTTCATCGATGTGCTGCTCGTGATCCTGATCTTTTTGATGATCACGACCACCTACTCGCGCTTCACCGAGTTGCAGATCACGCTGCCGACGGCCGACGCCAACAAGGCGCTCGAGCGGCCCAAGCAATTGCAGGTCGCCGTCACCGCCGATGGCCGGTATGCGATCAACCGGCAAGTGGTCGCCTATCACGACCCGGCCGGCCTGGCCGCCGAATTGCAGCGTTATGCCGAAGGCAGCCGTGATGTCGTCATCATCATCAATGCCGACGCGAACGCGACCCACCAATCGGTCATCAACGTGCTCGAAGCGGCGCGCCTGGGCGGCTACGCGCAAATCACCTTCGCGGCGCAGACCGCGTCGGGCGGCAGCCGCTGACCCGGCGCGCACGCCCATCCCGCATGGCCGCCGCTGGGCGCCAATGGCTTGAGCGCACGATCGTCGCGGGCTGGACGCGGCGCGGCGCGTGGTACTGGCTGTGCCTGCCCTTGTCCTGGCTGACCTGCGCGGTGGCGCGCCGGCGCATCCGTGCGCGCCGCACCCATGACCCGCGGCTTGCCGCGCCGGTGATCGTGGTCGGCAACCTGATCGCTGGCGGCGCCGGCAAGACCCCAATCGTGATCGCCCTGGTGCAAGCCTTGCGCGCGCGCGGCCGGAACCCGGGCGTGATCGCGCGTGGTTATGCGGCGCGCGATGCCGCACAGCCCTTGCGCGTCGACGCGGCAAGCGATCCGGCCAGCGCGGGCGACGAACCGGTGCTGGTCGCACAGCGCACCGGCGCGCCGGTCGCCGTGTTTGCCGACCGGCGTGCCGCGGCGCTCGCGCTGTTGGCTGCGCATCCCGAACTCGATGTCATCGTCAGCGACGACGGTCTGCAGCATTACGGCCTGGCGCGCACGCTCGAGTGCGTGGTGTTCGACGCGCACGGCGCCGGCAACGGCGCCTGCCTGCCGGCCGGACCATTGCGCGAACCGCTCGACCGGCGCCGCGATCTGACCTTGTTCAGCGGCTGCCCAATCGACGCCGCGCTGTGCGCCAACAGCCCGGCCCATGCGGTGCCCATCGTGGCCGAGACCCTGATCCAGCTTGCCACCGGGCAAGCCATCGACGCGCGTTCGCATCTGCAGGGCCGCGCGGTCAGCGCCTATGCCGGCATCGCTCACCCGCACAAATTCTTTGCCAGCTTGCAAGCGCTCGGCGCGCAGGTCGAAGGCCATGCCCTGCCCGACCATGCGCACTTCGATGCGCACAGCTTTGCGCAGGCGCGCCATGCCTGCATCGTGATCACCGAGAAGGACGCCGTAAAATGCGCGCGCATTCCCGCTTTGGCGAACGATCCGCGCATCCATGTGCTGCGCATCGACGCCAAGCTCGATCCCGCGCTGGTCGACCTTGTCATGGAGAAACTCGATGGACCCCAAGCTGCTTGAAATCCTGGTCTGCCCGATCTGCAAAGGCGCCCTCACCCTGCGCCGCGAACAACAAGAATTCGTCTGCAGCCATGACAAACTGGCTTTCCCGATCCGCGACGGCATTCCCGTCATGCTCGAACATGAAGCGCGCGCGCTGAGCCCCGAAGAAATCGCGCGCTGATCGGCGCTGTCGTTCTGTCCATGCCCGCGTCTGCCATGCCTGTCGAATTCATCGCCGTGATCCCCGCGCGTCTGGCCTCGACGAGGCTGCCGCGCAAACCCTTGGCCGACATCGCCGGCAAACCGATGGTGGTCCATGTGGCCGAGCGTGCGCGCGAAGCCGGCGCCGCCCGCGTGGTGATCGCTACCGATGCGCCGGAAGTCGTCGAAGCCGTGGCCGCGAGCGGCTTCGAGGTGCTGCTGACTTCGCCCGCCCATCCGACCGGCACCGACCGGCTCGCCGAAGTGGTCGAGCGCCTGGGCCTGCCCGACGACGCCATCGTGGTCAATGTCCAGGGCGACGAACCCCTGGTGCCGCCGGCACTGGTGAGCGCTTGCGCCGCACTGCTGGCCAACCGCCCCGACTGCGCGATCGCGACCGCGGCCCATCCGATCGATTCGGTCGAGGAGTTCCTGAATCCGAATGTGGTCAAGGTCGCGTTCGATGCCGCGGACCGTGCCTTGTACTTCTCGCGCGCGCCGATTCCGTTTCCGCGCGATGCGATGCTCGCGGCGGCGCGCACCGGCCAGCCGCCGGTGTTTCCGCCCGGCTATGCGCCGATGCGCCACATCGGGCTGTATGCCTATCGCGCCGGTTTTCTAAGGGTCTTCCCGAAGCTGGCCCAGCCCGAAATCGAGCGTTTCGAATGCCTGGAGCAATTGCGCGCGCTCGCCCATGGCCATGCGATCGCGGTCTTGCGCGCGGCCAGCGCCCCGCCGGCCGGGGTCGATACGCAAGAGGATCTCGAGCGTGTCAGGTTGGTGTTAGCTCGGACCAAGTAGAATCCCGCCCGCTGCGCTTTCGCCCGCGAACGCGCCCCGCGCACCGCGGGCTTATAAAAATACCGATTCATCCTCAGCAAGGGACAACCGATGCGTCTGATTCTGTTGGGACCGCCCGGCGCGGGCAAAGGCACGCAAGCCAACTTCATCAAAGAGAAGTTCGGCATTCCGCAGATCAGCACCGGCGACATGCTGCGCGCCGCGGTCAAGGCCGGCACGCCGCTGGGCATCGAAGCCAAGAAGATCATGGATGCCGGCGGCCTGGTGCGCGACGACATCATCATCAATCTGGTCAAGGAACGTCTGCTGGCCGACGATTGCAAATCCGGTTATCTGTTCGACGGCTTTCCGCGCACCATCCCGCAAGCCGAAGCGATGAAGGAAGCCGGCGTGGCGATCGATTTCGTGCTCGAGATCGATGTGCCCGACAGCGAGATCGTCACCCGCATGAGCGGACGCCGCGTCCATGTGGCCTCGGGCCGCACCTACCACGTCAAGTTCAACCCGCCCAAGGCCGAAGGCCTCGACGATGTGACCGGCGAAGCCTTGATCCAGCGCGACGACGACAAGGAAGAAACCGTCAAGAAGCGCCTCGATGTCTATCACCAGCAGACCGAAGCGCTGGTCAGCTATTACGGCGACTGGGCCAAGAGCGGTGCGGCCGGTGCGCCGAAATACCGCAAGATCGATGGTCTGGGCGCGGTCGACGACATCCGTCAACGCGCTTTCGACGCCTTGAAATAAGTTTCGGCGACATGTCCTGCGCCTTACCCGCAAAGCCCGTCCCAGCGACGGGCTTTGTCTTTTGCGCCTGCGCAAACCGCGCCCAGAAAGCGCCGGAATCAGGCGTGCGTTTTGTCACACATTGGGGTATCGTCTGCGCGCCCTTGCCGAAGCAGACCAACCACAAAAAACATTCGGCCTCATCACGCCGACGTGACCCGTTCGATCCGCAGGCCATGCCGGCCCTCCAGTTTGCCGACCCGATGCGCCACCAGCGCGCGGGCCTGGCATCCAAGTTGGGAAGCGTAGTGCGTTCTTTGCTCTGTCGTTTGAACCCTCGGTAGAAGGAAGGAGTCAACCATGTCAGTTGGTTTGGTGTTGGCGCTCGTCTGCGGCGTATTGGCCGTGGTGTATGGAGCGCTGTCCAGTCGGTGGATCCTCGCGCAGGACGCCGGCAACGCCCGCATGCAGGAAATCGCGGGTGCCGTGCAACAAGGCGCGGCCGCGTATCTGGCGCGGCAATACAGGACGATCGCGATCGTCGGTGTCGTACTCGCCGTCGTGATCGGCGCAGTGCTCGGCCTCAAGACCGCGGCGGGCTTCGTGCTCGGCGCAGTGCTGTCGGGCGCCTGCGGCTTCATCGGCATGAACATCTCGGTGCGCTCGAATGTGCGTACCGCCCAAGCCGCGACCAAGGGCATCGGCCCGGCGCTCGACATCGCCTTCAAGGGCGGCGCGATCACCGGCATGCTGGTGGTCGGCCTGGGTCTGCTCGGTGTGGCGGGCTTCTACATCTTCCTGTCCAGCGGCGGCGGCACGCCCGACCTCAAGCCTTTGATGGGCTTCGCGTTCGGCTCCTCGCTGATCTCGATCTTCGCGCGTCTGGGCGGCGGCATCTTCACCAAGGGCGCTGACGTCGGCGCCGACCTGGTGGGCAAGGTCGAAGCCGGCATCCCCGAAGACGACCCGCGCAACCCCGCGGTGATCGCCGACAACGTCGGTGACAACGTCGGCGACTGCGCCGGCATGGCGGCCGACTTGTTCGAGACCTACGCGGTCACGCTGATCGCGACCATGGTGCTCGGCGTGCTGATGATCAGCTCGGCTCCGGGGCAAGCGGCGACCTATCCGCTCGCGCTCGGCGGCTTCTCGATCATCGCCTCGATCATCGGCACCTTCTTCGTCAAGGCCAAGCCCGGCATGAAGAATGTGATGCCCGCGCTGTACAAAGGCCTGATCGTGGCCGGCGTGCTGTCGCTGATCGGCTTTTATTTCATCACCGCCCAGATGTTCCCCAACGGCGTGGAACTGACCTCGGGTGGCAAGATCGGCACCACGGCCTTGTTCGGCACCTGCGTCGTCGGTCTGCTGCTGACCGCAGCCCTGGTCTGGATCACCGAGTACTACACCGGGACCGACTACGCGCCGGTGAAGCATGTGGCGCAAGCCTCGACGACCGGTCATGCGACCAACATCATCGCCGGCATCGGCGTGAGCATGAAGTCGACCGCCTGGCCGGTGCTGTTCGTCTGCGCGGCGATCATCGCCTCGTATACGCTGGCCGGTCTGTACGGTGTCGCGATCGCCGCGACCTCGATGCTGTCGATGGCCGGCATCGTCGTGGCGCTCGACGCCTACGGCCCGATCACCGACAACGCGGGCGGCATCGCCGAAATGGCCGAACTGCCCGACTCGGTGCGCGACATCACCGATCCGCTCGACGCGGTCGGCAACACCACCAAGGCCGTCACCAAGGGCTATGCGATCGGTTCCGCCGGTCTGGCCGCCCTGGTGCTGTTCGCCGATTACACCCACTCGCTCGAATCGGTCGGCATCTCGATCAAGTTCGACCTGTCCGATCCGAAGGTCATCGTCGGCCTGTTCATCGGCGGCCTGATCCCCTACCTCTTCGGCGCCATGGCGATGGAAGCGGTCGGACGTGCGGCCGGCTCGGTGGTCGAGGAAGTGCGCCGTCAGTTCCGCGAGATCAAGGGCATCATGGAAGGCACGGCCAAGCCTGAATACGGCAAGGCGGTCGACATGCTGACCACCGCGGCGATCAAGGAAATGATGATCCCGTCGCTGCTGCCGGTGGCCGTGCCCATCGTGGTCGGTCTGGCGCTCGGGCCGGCCGCGCTCGGCGGTCTGCTCATGGGCACCATCGTGACCGGTCTGTTCGTCGCGATTTCGATGTGTACCGGCGGCGGTGCCTGGGACAACGCCAAGAAGTACATCGAAGACGGCAACCATGGCGGCAAGGGTAGCGACGCCCACAAGGCGGCCGTGACCGGCGACACCGTGGGCGATCCGTACAAGGACACCGCCGGCCCGGCCGTGAACCCGCTGATCAAGATCATCAACATCGTGGCGCTCTTGATCGTGCCGGTGATCGCCCACGTGTACCCCGATAAAACACCGGCTGCGGCCGAAACGCATGCGCACGCCGCCGTCCAAGCGCCGGCCGCTGTGGCGGCGACCGCCCAGCTGTATTTCGGCGTCGGCGAAGCGACCCTGTCGGCCGAGAACAAGGCCAAGCTCGCCGACTTCGCGGCCACCGCGAAGAAGGACGAAAGCAAGCAGATCATCGTTTCCGGCTACCACGATGCCACCGGCGATGCGGCGAAGAACGCCGAACTCGCCAAGCAACGCGCCCTGGCCGTCAGCGACGAGCTCAAGGCGCAAGGCGTGGCTGGCGAACGCGTCACGCTGAAGAAGCCCGAAGAACTCGTCGGTGCTGCCAATGCGGACGAAGCGCGTCGTGTGGATGTGTCGTTGTAATCGAACAGCCATCCGGCAGTAAGCTTCTCAGAACGGCGAGCGCATCACGCGCTCGCCGTTTTGCTTTTTGGAACACCTTGAGCACGACGGTTCGCTACACTGCGCAGCATTCTCATCCTTCGATCCGCGAGGACGACGACTCATGCAACTTCAGAACACTTCGGCCATCGTCACCGGTGGCTCCTCGGGCCTGGGTGCGGCCACCGCGCGCGCGCTCGCGCAACAAGGCGCTTTCGTCGTCATTGCCGACATCAATGTCGATGCCGGCAACGCGGTCGCGACGGAAATCGGCGGCCAATTCGTGCATTGCGATGTCGCGTCGGAACATGACGCGGTGCAGGCGGTCAACGCGGCACGCGCCCACGGCCCCTTGCGTGTGCTCGTGAATTGCGCGGGCATCGCCCCCGCGGCGCGCACCCTGGGCAAGGAAGGCCCGCATCCGCTCGACCTTTACGAGCGCGTGATCCGCGTCAATCTGGTCGGCACCTTCAACATGATCCGCATCGCGGCCACCGAGATGGCGGCCGCCGTGCTCAAGGAAATCGACGGCTGGTTCGAGACGCGGATGTTCCGGCCCCTGCGGGAGAGCGAAGACCCCGGTGCGGCCATCGCGGGTACAACCTTGCTCTTCTCCCGCAACGATCTCAGCCTTCCCCGCATCGACTGGCAGGTCGGCCCGCACATCACCCTTTTCGAGGCGTGCTCAGCGTTCACTCACGTTACGGCCTATCGGCTCGCGGGGCCGCCTCGCGGCCCTTTCCATCGAAGGCTTCGGCAGTATCGTTACCTTCACTGCCGGAATTTTGCGACTGTCCCTGCAGGGCAAGGCTGATGGTCACCGAACCCGTCGCATCGGCATAGTCGACCCAGTCGAAGTCGTTGCCGCCGTCGAGCGCGTCGGCCCCGCCGTCGCACACCTCGAGGTCGAGCAGGCGCGCCGCATCTGGGTCGTCGATGCCGCGAAGCGCCTCGGTGAGGCGGTCCACCCGCTCGCGCTGCGCACGGATGGGCGATTCGCCCATGTCGTCGACGCCAGCGACGAGCGCATCGAGCAGCTCGGCCCCGAACACCGACTCGAGGCGGAGTCGCAGTCGGTCCACGAGCGCCAGAGCGGTCCGCCGCTGGGCCTCGATACCCAACCGGATCCCGAGACCGAACTCCGCGTTGTCCTCGAAGAGGCTGTTCGCCCATGCCGGCCCGCGACC
>CAXBRX010000025.1:0-16554 GCA_963977835.1 uncultured Derxia sp. | reverse complement strand
TCCACGGTGAGCGCGACCGTATCGGCGCGGTTCACGGTGGCCGGGCGGTCCCAGGTCACGCGCAGCGGCAGCGTGGTTGGCTGATTGATTTCGAGCGGATATGGCAGCACCCAGCCGGTGGTCTGGTCGCCGTTGCGCGGCGCCGGGATCGGCACGTTGTTGCCGTCCATGTATTCGAGCGTCAAGGTATGGTTGCCGGGGCAATCGCCGATGCCGAAACCGAAGCTGCCCGCGTCACCCGGCGTGCAATAGCCCACGCTGAACCACGACAACCCGCCGACGTCGACCAGCGCATGGCCCTGGCCATCATTGCGCAGTGGCGACACATGCCAGGTGCCATCGGGTTCTCCATGCAGTACGACCGCCGTGGCGCCGGCCGGAATCTTCGCCGTGTCGTAAGGCAGTTTCAGGAGCGCTGCGGTGGCGAATGTTGCGCCGTGCGGTGTGACGGCATAGGTGGGTGACACCAGGGTCATGCCGTTCAGTGTCGGTGCGCCCTGGGCGTCACGCGCGATGCGGAAGGTCGTGGTGTCAGCCACTGCACCGGCCGGTATGCTGAGCACTACGCCATCCGGACCGTTGATCGTGCCGCCGTCTGCGCTGACGGTCGCTTGTCCTTCGCTGGGGGGCGGTGCACTGGCGCCGTCACCGCCGCAGGCGGAAATCAGCAGTGCGAACAAGCTCATGCAAATCAAAAACGCTGCGCGCGTCCCGGTCATGTGTCGGCTCCCTGGCAATGGCGCCGCGCCGGGCAGGTTGGGCGGTGCCGCAGCCGAACGCTAGACCGCAGGCGTTAGCCCGCCGTTAGCGGATCAGGAAGCCGGTGTGCCGCTTCGATCGCGGTAGCGAGCAGGCGCGGGTTCAGTCGCACCAACCACCTCGCATGGCGGTCATCTTGGAGCGGTGTCAGTCGCGGGTGGCGCTACGACGATTGCGGTTTCCGACGGATGTTCGATTGCCGCGCAAAGGATTTGTGCCGCGTCTTTGGGCGGCTCGTCGCGCACGAGTTTGCCGTGGGCTGCGTCGATGTACACGGACACGCGCCGCGGCTTCTGTTCGTCGGTCAGCGGCCCGAACGAGACCGCGCACCGCGCCGGATCGGGCTGCAGATGGCGCACCAGCGCGTCGAGGTCGTCACCATCGTCGATGGACAGGCTTTGCGTCTCCAGGCAGCTTTGAATGCGCTGCGCGACGAGCGGTCGCGCCGTGCGCTTGCCCATGCGTGCCAAGACCAGATAGTCCTCGCTGCCCGCGCCGCAAAATCCGTCGCCGCTCGCTTTGGAGTCGAAGCGCACGACGAACAAACCGAGTTTCGTGTGTTTGTGAGAGGCGCTCAACAACCAGCGCTGCTCCACCATGCGCTGCGGCCAAATCGTACGCAAGTCGCTGGCGGTGAAGGTCGACGCGCGGCCAATGGCGCTTGCGTTGACGCCGGCATGGGCGAGCCCGCTGAACGCGACGAGCGTCAGCGTGAGCAGGGCGTCACGGCTCCGCATTCACGGGAATGCGCACCAGCGCTTCGCAGATGGCGCGATTCACCTTCGCGTCGTCCTTGATGGCGGTCAGCGGCAGTTTGCTGACATGGGCGGGCTCGCCTTCCATGGCGGCAATGCCGTAGAACACCAATTGCTCGCCTTCCTTGCGATAGGCGAGTGCGCCGTCGAAGCCGTGGTCGCGCTCGGCGTCGCGATAGTGCTCGAGCTTGCTGGCCATCGTCTTGCGCGCGGCGGCCTTGGTGGCGGCCGTATAGGCGGTGTCCGCGCTCACGCCCTTGACAGAAACCTCATGCGTGACTGCGGCCAGACTGAGTTGCGCATCGAGGCAATCGAAGCCCGCACCGCCGATGCGGTAACGGCTCAGGTATTGATCGACCACGGCGTCGTATTCGGCCGAAGCGGCAGAGCGCAGCAACAGGATTTGCAGGCCATCAGGCGAACCCGCCATGGCGGACAGGCTGGAGGCCATGAGCCCGGCGGCGAGCAGCAATGCGAATTTGGATTTCATCGGGTGCCTTCGCTAACCCCCGCCTGCTTCAGTCGGTGCGCTGAATGCGGAAAGCGTCAGCGCGGCTCCAATCCTTGCAGTTCCTCGGTCACGGCTCAGCATTGACGGGGATGTGCACCAGGGCCTTGCAGATCGCTTCATCGACCCGCGCATTATCTTGCAATGCAGTGATCGGGAGCTTTGAGACGCGCGCCGGCACGTCTGCAAATGAGCCCACCGCGTAGAAGACAAGCTGATCGCCCTCGTTCCGATAGGTCAAGGCGGCATCGTAACCATGATCGTGCGCTCGATCGCGATAAGCGCCGAGCTTCTTGGCCAAAGCCTTGTGTTCCGTTTTTGATGTGGTCGCCTTAATGATGTTTTCCGCCACGACGTTCTTGATCGAAGTTTCGGTCGTGACACTGTCAATGTTCAAGAGCGTATCCAGGCACTCCATGCCGTCATCGGGTGAATACCGACTGAAGAACGAGGTGATCGCTGTTTGAAAGCGCTGTTCATCTACTGCGGGGCGCAACATCAAGATCTGCAGGCCGCCGGGGGTGCCGGAAAACGCGGGCTGAGCAATCAGAAACAGCGCCCACAGCAGCGAAAATATCAGCAACTTTCTCATCGGGTGTTCTCGTTGGCAGAAACGGTTTTGCCTTGAATTTTTAACAGATTCTTGTTGAGGTCGGCTGTATCGACAACAGCCAAATCACCTTGCTTCTTTGCATATTCAGCATAGGTCGCTGGAATGTAAAAACCATGGCACCGCTGCTGGGCGAAAACGCCGTTCAATGTGAACTCGGCAGAGACGCCGGTTGGCTTGTAATTCGACATCTTAATGGAGTCGCTTTGGTTGCCGCCGAGGCCAACAATGGCGCCGTGCGAGTTCTTCCCGTAAACGAAAGTGACGTGCCCTGATCCGAGGAATTTTCCAGTCTTGGCATTGTAGTTGCGCATCACCATCAGTGCGCCGTATACGGGTTTTTCGATCTTTACGAACTTCTTCGAGTCGACGGGAAATTGAGAAGAGGCGCTTGCAACATACGGTGTCTTGGAAGTCTTCAGGCAATAATTGACGAACGACGCGCACCAGGGCGTATTCACCAACGTTCCCTTCACGCCGATGTCATCGACATAGTTTTCGGACTTGGTGATTTCGCCTTCCTTCTTGCCCGCAAAGCGTTTCGCTTCCGCGATCGCGCATTCCATCCACGGCGCTTGGCTTTGGTCTGCGGGCACGACGGCCACTGGCTCGCCGCTGCCGTTCTTGCTGCGCGTGACATCGGCTTCTTTGGTTGGCGGTTTGCCGCTGCCGCTGGCGGCGGTTTTGGGCGCTTCGAGCGCTGGCGCCGTGCCGTAGATGCCGATCACCTGGCCAACATAAATCTTGGCCATGTCCTTGATTTCTGGGTTGGCCTCTTTGAGCGCTTGCGCGGTGGTCTTATAGCGCGCGGCGATCTTGCCCAGGGTATCGCCGGCTTGCACGACGTAGCGGATCGGTTTGCGGTCTGCCGTTCCTTTGCTCGGCGGGGCGGGCGGCGTGGCCTTCTTGGTATCGGCCTGGCCCGAAAAACTCAGCAGATCGTGGAGCACCACATAAGCCTGTGAAGCAGCGCCAGCGACGAACTCGAGTTGCTTCTTCCAGCCGCCATCGAGCGTGGGAAAGCTGATCTCGATCTTTTGCCCGGTGATCAGATGCAGGATGGGGGGCAGTTGCCCGGTTTCGTTGGTCTTTTGAACCGTCGCCTTGCCATCGACTTTCACTTGCACCGGAACGTCGGGCTTGGGGCGCGCGCCATCGGACACGGTCACATTGGTGGCTGCAATCACCTTCTCTTTGCGCGTGCTCTTCTTGTCGTTGAAGCCCTCTTTGATCTCCATCGCATCCAGCACTTTTTCGAGCTGATCGTCGGTCAGGTCGGAAAGCTTGGTGGAGGTCGCGAAGCCGGTCTTATCACTGATGAATTTTGCGTAGGCCTCGGGATCGTTGTTGTCGGTCTTGGGCGCGTAACCCATCACCAGGTTGCCCTTGCTGTCGGGGATGCCGGCCAGCATGGTGTAGATGGTGCGATCGTTGAACTTACGGCGCAGCAGCGACTTCTTTTGTGCGCGGCCGTGTTCGTAGCTTGGGAAGATCAGAAAGGAGCCATTGCTCTTCGTGGTGCCGATACCGATCGCACCCATGATGAGCTTGGTGGCGCTCGCGGGCCGGATGTTGCCCGGATTGTTGAATCGCCACGAGATGGCGCCGCCGGTCCGCAACAGATGCGAACCGTCTTCGCCGACGTAATCGACGGTCAGGGTTTCGGCGTCGTACTTCGCACTGGTGAAGCGCGTGGTCATGTCACTTCCTTACCGATTGCTCGCCGGAGATCGCCCATTTCAGGGCGTCTTCGACGGAGGCGCATTTGTGCGCGGGACATTTCTTTTCGGCAACGCGTTTGAACAGATGGCCGGGGCCGTCGGGAAAGTCGTCACCGGCCTCGACGAATTTGTAGACCAGCACACGGAATTCATTGGGCGTGGAAGTGACCGCTGCCGTCACCAGATACACGCCGTCGGCCTTTTGCCAGACCAGCGCATCGGCCTGTGTGGTTTCGCCTTGCGATTCGCTGAACCAGGTCAGCGGCCGATCGACCTCGGTCTCGATGATGGGAACATGGTTCCACGCATCGTTGCCGGCCTCGCGAAAGTAGAAGGTCAGGCTGCGCTTGTAGGTGGTCGTGTCTTGGTAGCTGCCGTTGACGAGCATCAGCTTGCCGCCGTCGATCGACCATTGCTGCAGGCCTTGCTGGGTCGATCGCACGACGGCAGGGGTGCCGGCCGCTGCGGCCGGCGCGGACAACACCGCGGATTGCACGGTCAGCGCGACCAGCGCGGCTATGAAGATTCCTCTGCGCACGGTCATTCTTCCCCTTGCGGATTCTCGATCAGCGTCTTGATCAGATCAGACGGCAAATGCGCGGTGTCGATTTCGCTGCGCAGGCTCGCGAAGTAGGGATCGTTCTCTTCCGGCACTGCGTCGGTCGCCGCATGCGCGTCGACGTCGGCGTGAGCTTCGATGGGCTTGGCCGTCCATTTGTCTTCGCCCAGATGCAAGGACAACTCCTGGCCCTTGGGCACGTCGATGCGCGGCAGGCGTCCGCTCTTGGGCACCGTGCCTTGCGCGAGCACCTTGCCCTCGGAATCGGTGATGCGATAAGGCTTGCCCGTGAGGCCGAAGATGTCCGCGGTTTCGTCGGAGCCGGGGAAGGCGAAGCGCAGGCTGTACGGATCGAGCGTCGAGCGTTGAGTCGGCAGTGCGGGCAGTTCGGCGCTTTGGCTGCCTGGCCCCACGAACGCCGAACTCGACCCCTTGACCGAGAAGTTGCCCGGGCAGGCGAAGGTGATGTCCCCGCCTTGCAAGGTGATCGCGGCTTGTGCAGCTTGGATCGTGATCTTGTCCTGCGCTTCGATGCGGATGTTGCCGTCGGAGCTGGTGACGGTGATGGCCTGATCGGCCAGCAATTCGAGCGCGTCGGTATGGGCGCGCACGCTCAAGTCGCCTTGCGCGGCGATCGCATTGATGCCGCCCGCATGCGTGATCCAGCGCGCCGCTTCGCCCGCCACCGCTGCAAAGGTATGGCCCGTGGCTACATGCAAGTCTTGTTGCGCCACCAGGCTCAGGTGTTCGCCCGCATACGCTTCGATGCCCGAGGGCGTGGTCAGATGCGCATCGCTCGCGCTATGCATCGCGATCACCGGCTTGGCGAATTTCTCGACCGGATCGCCGCCGCTGCGTGCCGCGCCCGTGGGCTTGGTCGCGTCCTGGCCGCCGACGGCGCCTGTGTATTTGCCCGAGCGCTTCGGGTCCACGGTGTCGAGCAGGGTGTCGACGCTTTTGCCGTCCTGGTGCGTGACGAGCGCCGCGCCGCCCTGGTGCTGGGCCATGTCGGACAAGGCCTTGCCGAGCGATCGTGCGTTCTTGAGCTGGGCGACGTATTCCGCGGCGTCCATCGCGGTCGATGCCGCTTCCGGTCTTGCCGCGGTGCTGATGAACAGACCTTCGCCCGCGCGGATCGTGCCCCAGCCTTCGGTGGCGAACTCGAAGCCTTCGCCGCGCCAACGGCCGCGCTGGCTGTCGGTCGGGCCGTGGGTGATTTGGTATCCGAGCTCCAGGCGGCTGTTCCAGGCGCTGGTGGACAAGCGCTGGCGCAATTGCCCGGTCGCGTCGTCATGCAGCCATTGCGCATAGCCGCTGCCGTCGAGCGTGGGCACATGCACGCCGAGGATGGTGCCGGGGTGGTTGGCCGCGCTGTCGGCGCCGGCCGGCCAGGGTTGCGCGTCGGCCGGGTTGTGCAGGCTGCCGACGATGATCGGACGGTCGATGTCGGCATGTTCGAAGTCGACCATGACTTCGGTGCCGATGCGCGGCGTGAAGGCGGCGCCCCAGGTGGGGCCGGCGAGTTCCTGGCTTACGCGCACCCAGATGCCGTGCGCTTCGGCGCCCGATGGCTGGCCGAGCATGGCACCGCCATGGTTGGGCGCGGCCACCGCGTTGTTGCCGGTGCTTGCTCCGCCTGCCGAAGCTTCCGCGGCCGGGCGGCGGTCCCAGGGGTATTGGATGCGCACACGCAGATCGCGGTCGGTGGTGATCGCTTCGTCGGCAACACCGACGATCAGTGCGATCTGCGGGCCGGGCACCGTGGGCTTGGGGCTGAACATCGGCACCAGATGCGCGGCGGCGGCTACGCACTCGAACCGAACGTCGAAGCCGCCCGCGGGCAGATCGGCGAAGGCGTCGCGCGTGGCGGCATCCTTGAGTCCGGTGCGCAGATTGTTGGCGATGCGATGTTCGACGCGGGTGAGGGTGAATTGCGCATCGCTGCGCACATGGCCGGCACCGCCGCGCCCGGTGGCCGCGCCTTGCGCACGCTGGCCGGCATAGCTCGCGTCGGGCAGGTAGTCGGGGTGGTCGGTCAGGGTGAAGCGCGCGCCCGCGGTCAGGCGGCGCACGGTGCCGCTGCCTTGATGTCCTTTGGCCTGGCGTTCGTAGGCGGCAAGGCGGCGCTCGGCATCGGCCTGCGCCGCCGCCGGATCGGCATACCGGCGCGCCTGGCCGCCGTCATGATCTTCCAGTGCCGGAATCTGGCCGAGCTTGAGCGAGGTCGTCGACTGCGCCGCGGTGGCGACCAGTACGCCGGCATCCCAACTCGAGCGCGTGACGGCGCTGGGCACCATGCGTCGGGTGGCGCTGAATTGCGCGATGCTGTCCGCGCCCTGGGTGCCGAGCACGCTGGTGGCGCCGTGCACCGCATAACGCAGCGCGCCGAGGTCGGGCAATTCGTTGTCGTCGTCGAACACGACCAGGCAATGGCGCGCGTGCTCGGTCTTGTCGGTGGCTTCGTCGGGATGCTCGAAGCGCAGGTTCAGGCCTTCTTCGGCGAGCAGGCGCTGCACGAATTCGAGGTCGGTCTCGCGGTACTGGGTGCAGACCGTGCGTTGGCTCAATTCGCGCTTCGCGTCCCAGCGCCAATTGGCTTGCGGATATTCGCGGAACACGTCTTCGATGATGTCGCGCGCATTGCGGTCTTGCCAGACGTAGCTGTCTAGGCGCAATTGCAGCCACGCGGCCCAGGGCGCGAGCGTGAGCCGGTAACGTGCGAGGCCGCCATCGGCGCCGCGATGCTCGATGCGCACCACATAGCCGTGCCAGGCGCGTTCGCCTTCGTCGGTCGTGCGACGCAGGCTGACTTCGGTGCCGATGAGCGTGTCGATGTCGAGGTGGGTCGACAGGCTCACGCAATCGACTTCGCCTTCGAACAGCGCGTCGACGGCTTCAGTCCAGCGCACGCGCTCGACCACGAGCGCCGTGCTGTCGAGCGCGGATTCGATGCGGACCAGCCGCGTGTCCTGCTCGAAATACTGGCTCAACCAACCGGGCAGCGCTGCGCCCGCAAGATCGGTCGACCCGGAAAGCGACGCGTTCATCGTGAGGACTCCGTCAACACAAGCTCAAGGATGGTCATGGCAGGAAGGGCGATCACGGCAAGGTGATGGTGAGGTTGGCCGCGCGCGGCGCGAGCTTCACCACCTCGTTGTAATTGGCCAGCATGTGTTCGGCCTGGCGGCCGAGCAGGGTGTTCATGCCCCACCAGGCGAGCAGGGCGATCAGCGCGAAGCCGGCCGCGATGCCCCACCACGGCATTTGCGTGCGCAGCGCGTTGGCCACGCGGTCGGGCGGCAGGCCATGCGGGGCGAACTCGGCGCGCTTGCCGCGCAGATGCGCGATCTCGTCGCCCAAGCGCGCGACTTCGTAATTGAGCTTCTCGGAGCCATCGAGCATGTACTTGCCCTTGAAGCCGAGCAGCAGACACATGTGGAAGACCTCGATCGCCTGCAGGCGTGCGGCGCCTTGCTGGCGCAGCGCTTCGAGCCGGGTGAAGAAATGTTCGCCGGCGAGTTGGTCGCCGAACAAGACGAGTTGCAGCGGCTGGCGTTCCCAATCGTTGCGCAGCGCCGTACCCGAGCTCAGCACGAATTCATCGACCGCGGCGCAGAACGCGTACTTGGCTTCATAGACGTCTTCGGTGCCGATGTTCAGACGCTTCGAATCGGTCTCGACGCCATCGAGGAATTGCCGCACGCGCTGGGCCAGCGCCGGTGCATCGGTGGGCAGATGCTTGTTGCGCAACAAGAGCAGCAGATAGAAGCCGTCGTACATCAGGTCGAACAAGGAACGCGCAGTGCGGCCGGATTCGGCGCGCGGCGCCATCGGCGTGGCGAACAACGACGGGGCGATGGTGTGGTTCATGGCGGCTTATTCGGTGATGGCGATGAGCTCGAGTTGCAGCTCGCGGATGCCCGAAGGCACGTAGATGGAGATCGAGTGCGCGGCGATCATGCGTTCGTACAGCGCGCCGCGCGGCTCGATGGCGAAGTAGTACGCGCCGGGGCGTACCGGAATCGCGGCCGGCACCTGGGCTGCATGAGTGACGGGCACGCCGGGCATGGCCGAGAGCACGAGCTTGTCGACGTCTTCTGGCGCGCCGACCTTGAAGCGCACCGGCACCGCATCGACGAGTTCGGCCGCCGGCATGTCGGCGCTGACGCCCAGATAGAACGCGCTGCCTTCGGTGATGCGATCGGAATCGAGATGGCCGACGTGGTAAGACGGCTTGACCTCGTTGAGCGTGATGGTCACGCAGCGCGTCGAGATCACCGTGTCGAGCAGGTCGCGGATGATGCGGTCCAGCGTCGCGAAAGCGGGGCCCGGGTCGGCGTGCTGGTAGGCCGGAAGATCCGACAACGAATATGTTTTTGAGAAAGTCATCAAGGAGCCTGCGAGCTTGAGCAGCTCCTGGTACATGCGCTCGGGATGCAGGGCCGGATGATGGAACAGATGCGCCAGGCCGGCATGCGCAGCGCTCGCGGTATGGAGCAGCCAGAACGAGGCGACGTCGCCCGAGCGGAATTCGATGACATTGCGCGACGGTTCGCGATGGAAGCCGTACAACGCGTCGACCTTGGCGCGCAGGATGTCGAGCAGGCGACGCAATTGCAGGAACAAGGCCGGATTGGCTTTGATCGCGTAGGCCGGCGGCAGGAATTGCGCATCGGCCTCGTAGCCACCCGTGGTGCCGCGGCGGATGCGCGCGATGTCGATCTTCAGGTAACCGTCGGACGGGTCGCGGTCGCTCAAGACGCGGACCCGGCTGCGCAACGAGGCGATTTCGGCTTCGCTCGCATCGGTGTAAAGGTCGGGGGCGATATCGGCATGCTGTTCGTAGCGCACCGGCATGTTGGGTGCGGTGGCGCCGGTGGCGGAATTGCGTCCGCCTTCTTTCAGGTGGGCGAGCGCGAGCGAATACACGGTCTCGCTGCCCGAGGGCAGGTCGGCCAGCGAGATCGGCTCGGGCAGCGGGTCGCGATGCGGCGCGACGTAAATTTCGCCATCAGGAAAGATCGCGCGCAATTCGAGGATGCGCAGCATGCCCGAACTCAGCGCGTCGGAATCGATGGCGAGCTTGCCGATGCCCCAGCCATAGGGATGCAAGGCTTGCGCCGTCTCCGCGAGCCGCGTCTCGTGATACAGATCCTGCCGCTGGAAATGCTGCGGGCGCAGGAACAGGCCTTCGCCCCACAGTACCTTCGATGCATTGACCAAGAAAACTTCTCCCTGCCTTGAATGATGTCCGTGCGCCGGGCATCAAGGACATTGTGTGATGGACAGCGCGGCCGGATTCGGCACCACGCTTTCTTGCGGTACGCCGCGCGTGACGGTCAGCGCGCAGGCATGGGCGCCCAGTACCAGACCGGACGACTCCGCCTGATCGGCGCGGAACACGTAATGCCAGCGATTGGGCGATGGCGATTGGAACAAGGCCACGACCCCGATGTATGGAACGTCACGCGGGATGCTTTCGGTCGATTCGACCTTCTTTCCGGGCACCAACTGCAACTCGCGAATCTCGACAAATTCACTCGACGTTGCATCTTTGTCTTTCGCGGATGACACAAATGACTCATAGGGCGCCTGCATGAAACCAACAGCGTCTTGTACCTTGTATACGCGAACGATCAACGACAACGGATCGCTTCCCTTACCCGCGTTTAGGTTTTCTCCCGGGTGGATGGTGAGGGTCACCTTGCGCGGAATGCGTGGTTGATCGATGGGCACATCGGGCACCTTGGCCCCGACCGCCTCGAGGGCCGCATCCTTGACTTTGCCCAGGAAATCCGTGGTGGTGCTGCATGCGGCGAGCATGAAACCGGCGCACAACCAGGCGAGGGTCCGAACGATCAAAGGCTGCATACGGCGCACACGCGTAGGTTGGGTTGGAGGTGGCTATCGACGAAACCGCGCGAAATACACGCGCGCAAAACATCCGTACCGATTATAGAGACGCGAGGCCCTAAACCGCATTGGCACAAAGGCGTCATTGCCTGTGCCTTGAAATCCGGGCAGTGTCTCAGCCCAGCGCCGCTACAAGGTAACGAGGGTCTGGTTTGCGGCGTTCATGTTGGCGTGTTGCTCAGGTGTGCGGTGTCCCCTGTTTCAGGCATCGTGACAGCACAGCGCATCGTGCATTCTCACGCCGCGCTTTACATCCCCTCGAAATATTTGTCGTTCAGATTGGTGCATCTCATGTTTTTGCTGTTCCGTCCGTCGTCATTGAGTCAAAAAATTTCGCGCGCATCACTGGCGCTGATGTGTTGCGCGTTTGCGGCTGGTTGTGCCGTCACTGAAAACAAGCCGGCTACGCCCGAACAAATGCAGGAAACCATGGCGCAGGCCAATGCCAGCGCCAAGAGCGGTGAGTACGACAAAGCCTTGCAACTGCTCGACAAAGCCGCCAAGGACAGCCCGGCCGCGAAGGATCCCTGGCTGCGCACGGCGCAGATTCATTTCGATCAAGGCAAGTACGGTCCGGCCATCGTCGCCGCGCAGGAAGTACTGCAGCGTGACCCGAACGACCGTACCGCCAAGAGCATTCTTGCGGTGGCTGGATTGCGGGTGTCGGTCAAGGCGCTGGGCGATCTGCGCAGCGAGGACGGTCTGTCCGGATCGACCCGCAGCGAGGCGCAGGCGCTGACCGCTTCGCTGCGCGAAGCCTTGGGCGAGAACACCCTGGTGCCGCCGATCGCTGCGCCGGCCGACAAACCTGCGGCGCGCACGCCGACCCGTACGCCCGCGCATTCGAGCACGCGTCGTCCGGCCGCCGCACCGTCGGCTCCGGCTGCCGCGCCTGCTGCTTCTGCTGCACCAGACGCCAATTCACGCGTCAAGAGTTCCGGTTCAGGAAACCCGTTCGGCGCCCTTCAGTAGCCGACTGCACATTTCGACATAGGGAGCCGATCATGGCCAAGAAAGACAGTGTTCAACAACGACTCCAGAAGGTGCGTCCGCCGCGCGTCCAACTGACGTATGAAGTCGAACGTGGCGACGCGATCGAACAGAAGGAATTGCCCTTCGTCGCCGGCGTGATCGGCGATTTCTCGGGCAATCCCGAAGAAGCGCTGCCCAAGCTCAAGGACCGCAAATTCGTCAATGTCGACCTCGACAACTTCGACGATGTGATGCAAGGCATGGCGCCGCGCGCCGTTTATCGCGTGCCCAACAAGCTCAGCGAGTCGGGCGGTGAGTTCGCCGTCGAGCTCAAATTCAAATCGCTCGAAGACTTCCGCCCCGAGTCCGTCATTCAGCAAGTCGAGCCGCTGCGCAAGCTGCTCGAAGCGCGCACCAAGCTGGCCGACCTGCGCAACAAGCTTGCCGGCAACGAAAAACTCGAAGACATCCTCAACGACGTGTTGACCAACACCGAGAAGCTGTCGGAGCTGAGCACCGCGGCGAAGAAGGAAGGTGAATGACATGAGCGCCCAAGCCAAAGCCCTTGCGCCCGCGGCGCCCGCCGCCCAGGCCGCCGACCTGCTCGACAGCATCGTCGCGGAAAGCCGCGTCGCCAAGTCCGATTCCGAGCACACCCGTGCGCGCGATCTGATCTCCGAACTCGTCAAGGAAGTGCTCGAAGGCACGGTCGTGATGTCCGACAACCTGTCGGCCACGCTCGACGCCCGCGTGGCGCAACTCGACGCCCTGATCTCCGACCAATTGAGCGCGGTCATGCACGCGCAGGAATTCCAGAAGCTCGAAGGCTCCTGGCGCGGCCTGCATTACATGTGCCAACAGACCTCGACCGGTCAGATGATCAAGATCAAGGTCTTCAACACGCCCAAGCGCGATCTGCTGCGCGACTTCAAGTCGGCGATCGATTTCGATCAGAGCGCGCTGTTCAAGAAGGTCTACGAAGAAGAATTCGGCACCTTCGGCGGCGCGCCGTTCGGCACCCTGATCGGCGACTTCGAAGTCACGCGTCAGCCCGAAGACATGTATTTCATCGAGCAGATGGCGCACATTGCCGCGGCCGCTCACGCGCCGTTCATCGGCGCCGCTTCGCCCGAGCTGTTCGGCCTCGAAACCTACACCGAACTCGGCAAGCCGCGCGATCTGGCCAAGGTGTTCGACACGCTCGAATACGCCAAGTGGAAGTCGTTCCGCGAAGCCGAAGATTCGCGCTACGTCGGCCTGACGATGCCGCGCTTCCTCGGTCGCCTGCCGTACAACCCCAAGGACGGCACCACGGTCGACGGTTTCAACTTCGTCGAAGATGTCGACGGTACCGATCACAGCAAGTACCTGTGGGTCAATGCCGCCTATGCCTTCGGCGCGCGCCTGACCACGGCGTTCGAAAACTTCGGCTGGTGTGCGGCGATCCGCGGTGTCGAAGGTGGTGGCCTGGTCGAAGACCTGCCGACCCATACCTTCAAGACCGACGATGGCGAAGTCGCGCTCAAGTGCCCGACCGAAATCGCGATCACCGACCGGCGCGAAAAGGAATTGAGCGACCTCGGCTTCATTCCGCTCGTGCATTGCAAGAACACCGACTACGCCGCCTTCTTCGGCGCGCAATCGACGCAAAAGGCCAAGAAGTACAACAGCGACGCGGCCAACGCCAATGCCTCGTTGTCGGCGCAACTGCAATACATCTTCGCGGTCTCGCGCATCGCCCACTACATGAAGGCGATGATGCGCGACAAGATCGGCAGCTTCGCCTCGGCGTCGAATGTCGAAACCTATCTGAACAACTGGATCGCGCAATACGTGGTGATGGACGACTCCGCGACTCAGGAAGTCAAGGCGCAATACCCGCTGCGTGAAGCCTCGATCCAGGTCTCCGAGATCCCTGGCAAGCCGGGCGCGTATCGCGCGGTCGCCTTCCTGCGTCCGCACTTCCAGCTCGACGAACTGACCGTATCCCTGCGCTTGGTGGCGGAGCTTCCGCAATCGGCGAATGCTTGACCCCTGTAGTTCATCAACAACCAACTAAAGAGAGATCTACATGAAGGACATTTACGTCAAATTCGAAGGCGGCGACACCAAGATCGAAGGTGAGTCGCGCGACGACAAGCATGCCAAGTGGCTGGAAGTGACGTCCTGGAATCACGTCATCAGCCAACCGAAGTCGGCCACCTCCAGTACCGCCGGCGGTCACACTGCCGAGCGTTGCGAACATGGCGACATGATCTTCGTGAAGGACATGGACTCGACCAGCCCGTCGCTCTGGCTGGCTTGCAGCCAAGGCGATACCTTCAAGAAGGTCACGATCGAATTCATGCGCGCCAGCGGCAAGGAACGCGTGAAGTACCTCGAAGTCGTGCTGAACAACGTCATCGTCTCGAGCGTTGCGCCGAGCGTGGCCGGCGAAGGCCTGCCCTCGGAAACCTTCGGCCTGAAGTACGCCTCGGTCAAGTGGACCTACACGATCCAAGGCATCGACGGCAAGAAGGGCGCCAGCAACCCGCAGATGTGGAGCCTGTCGAAGAACAAGGCGACCGAAGCGGTCTGATCGCCAGCTTCGTCTGCAAGGGTCGCGGCATGCGCGCCGCGGCCCTTTTTTTCGGTTCATTTCTGTCGGCAGTGGATTGATGGCGTCACCTTTGCTGAATCGTCGCGGCTTCGAGCCGACCCTGTTCGATCGTCTGTTCGACGATGCACCGGGCTCGCCGCAAGAAACAGCGGTGCTGCGCCTGACGCTCGAAGAACTCAAGGACAGCGTTGCCGGCGATCTCGAAGCCTTGCTCAACAGCCGCTGCGCCGCCGAAGACGCGCTGATGGAGCAGTTTCCGCAGGCGAGCCGTTCGATCGTGCGTTTCGGTCTGCCCGATTTTTGCGGGATGACGCTGGCCAGCCCGGCGGACCGCAACAGCGTCTGCCGTTCGCTCGAGCGCGCGATCGCGCAGCACGAGCCGCGTCTGCGCGAAGTGCGTGTGCGTCTCGAGGTCGACGAGCGCCACAGCAATCAACTGAAATTTTCGATCGCGGCGTTGTTGGTGGTGAACCCCGCGCGCGAAGTTGTGAGTTTCGACGCACTACTGCAGCCGTCAACGCTGCAATACTCCGTGAGCCGCGGACGCCGGACGGCTACTTAAGATGGATGATCTTCTCCCACATTACGAACGCGAGCTGACGTTTCTGAGGCGTCATGCGCGCGAATTTGCCGAACGCTACCCCAAGGTGGCGGGGCGGCTCGCATTGTCGGGTGACGCGGTCGAAGACCCGCATGTCGAGCGTCTGCTCGAATCGTTTGCGCTGCTGACCGCCCGGGTGCACAAGAAACTCGACGACGAGTTTCCGCAATTCACCGAGACCCTGCTCGAAGTGCTGTACCCGCATTACCTGCGGCCGTTTCCGGCCTGCTCGATTGCGCGTTTCGATCCGGGCAGTGCCGCTGCGCAATTGAGCGCCGCGGTGCGCATTCCGCGCGGCGCGTTGTTGATGACGCGGCCGGTCAAGGGTGTGGCGTGCAAATTCCGCACCGGCAGCGATGTCGACGTCGCCCCCATCCGGGTGGCCGAAGCCACTTACCATGCCGCGGCGCGCGCGCCCGAGAATGTGCGCCTGCCGGCCGACGCTGCCGCGTGGATTTCGATCACCTTCGAACTCACCTCGCCGCAGGCTGCCTTGCCCGGCTTCGGGATCGATCGTCTGCGCTTGTTCCTCGATGGCGAGCCCTCGCTGGTGGCGGCGATCCGCGAGGCGATGTTGCGACGTGCAGGCAGCATGTTTGTCGAGATCGACGGGCGCCGTGTCTGGCACGCGCTCGGCGACGACAAACCGCAGGTCTTCGGCTTTGATGAAGACGACGCGCTCATCGAATTCGATGCGCGCTCGCATCCGGCCTATCGGTTGCTGACCGAGTACTTCGCGTTTCCAGAAAAATTCAATTTCGTCGATCTGCCGCTCGAGCGCATGGCGGCGCATGTGCAGGCGGCGCGTCGCTTCACCGTGCATGTGCCGGTACGCGGCTTGCGCACCGATTCGAGCGAAAGCCGCTTGCTGGAGCGCCTGACCGGCAATCAATTCGTGCTCGGCTGCGTGCCGGTGGTCAATCTGTTCCGGCAGTCGGCCGATCCGATCCGCGTGACCCACACCAAGTCGAGTTATCCGCTGGTGGCCGATGCGCGCCGCGCCCAGGCGTTCGAGATCTATTCGGTCGATGCCGTGCGGCGTGTGCGCCAGACCCCCGAAGGCGACAGCGTCGAGACCTTGCGCGCGTTCTATTCGCTGCACCATGGCGATACGCGCCGCGATTCCGGGCGCTACTGGTATGTGCATCGCGATGGCAATGTCGCCGATCGCAGCCCGGGCTACGAACAAGAGATCGCGATCGTCGACATCGATTTCGATCCGGCTGTTGCGCAGACCGATACCTTGTCGATCGAGCTGACCTGCACCAATCGCGATCTGCCGTCGCAATTGCCGATCGGATTGATCGACGGCGATCTGTTCATGGAAGGCGGCACGGTCGCGAAGACCATCAGCCTGTTGCGCCGACCGACGCCGAGCATGCATTTCGAGCGCGGCCGCGGTGCCTTGTGGCGTTTGATCTCGCATCTGTCGCTCAATCATCTTTCGTTGGCCGACAACGGCGTCAATGTGCTGCGTGAAACGCTGCGTCTGTACGACCTTGTGCGTTCGCAATCGAATTCCCAGCAGATCGACGGCATCGTGGCGATCGAAAGCAA
>CAXBRX010000024.1:0-16628 GCA_963977835.1 uncultured Derxia sp. | reverse complement strand
GCGCGACATCGGCACGGCTTTTGACGTGCATCTGTCCCGGTCTGGCAAGGTCGAGGTCGGGGTCACCAAGGGCAGTGTTCAAGTATTGGCGGCCGATGGTCGGCGCGTCTCTGGCCTGGCCTCCAAAATCATCGTTGCGGGTCACAATGTGGTGCTGGAAGATTCCGTCGAGCGCGCCGAACGTGAAGGCGGTCGCGGGCCAGCAGGCCCTGATCGCGACCTTTGAGATCCAGACGTACGTCGTGCGCACGGCGCCGCCCAAGGCGCCGCCGGTGCCTTATCGCTTCGTCGGCAAGCTCGAAGCCAAGAACGCTGCACCGCGCGCCTTTCTCGCCAAGGGCGAAGCGCTGCTGATCGTCTCGGCGGGCGATCTGCTCGACAACCTTTACAAGGTCGAGTCCCTTGGACAGACCGAAGTCGTCTTGACCTATCTGCCGCTCAATCAGCGGCAATCGATTCCGATCTCCGGAGGCCAGTGATGTCGCTCTTCTCCCGCTTTTCCAAGCGCCCGATCATGCGCACCACGCTCGTGGTGGCCTGCGCCCTGGCTCTGGCCGGCTGCGCGGCCCAACGGCACAACTCCGAAGGCATGAAGCTGATCGCCGATGGCAAGCGCGAGGAAGGCCTGCGCGAATTGCGCGAAGCCCAGCAGATCGACCCGACCAATCCGCAATACCGCATGAACTACCTGAGCCAGCAGGCGCTCTATGCGCGCGAGTTGCTCGAAAAGGCCGACGATGCACGCCGCGCCGGGCGGCTCGACGATGCGCGCACGCTCTACACCCAGGTGGTGAAGGTCGATCCGGCCAATGACCGCGGCCGCCGCGGTCTCGAGAACATCGAGATGGATCTGCGCCACCGCAATGTGCTCGCCGATGCCGAAAAGCTCGTCAAGGCGGGCCAGCTCGACGCGGCGCGCGAACGCACCCGCAGCGTGCTCAACGAGAACATCGGCAACACCGCCGCGCAAGCGCTCGCGCGTTCGATCGATGAACAACTCGACAAGCAACGCCAATTGCGCCAGCAACAGATCGCCGCGCAATCGGTGTTGCGCAAGCCGGTCTCGCTGCAATTTCGCGATGCGAATCTGCGCATGGTGTTCGAAGCGCTGTCGCGCACCACGGGCCTGAATGTGATCTTCGACCGCGAAGTGCGCGCCGACCTCAAGACCACGATCTTCGTGACCAATGCCGCGGTGGAAGACACGGTCGATCTGATCCTGTTGCAGAACCAGCTCGAAAAGAAGGTGCTCAACGCGAACACGATGTTCATCTACCCGGCGACCGCGGCCAAGCAAAAGGAATATCAAGACTTGAAGGTGCGCACCTTCATGCTCTCGAACGCGGACCCGAAGTACATCCAGAACCTGCTCAAGTCCTTGCTCAAGGTGAAGGATGCGATCATCGATGAGCGCACCGGCGCGCTCGTCATCCGCGATACGCCCGACGCGATCGCGGTGGCGGAAAAAATCATCGCCGCGCACGACGTGCCCGACCCCGAGGTGATGCTCGAAGTCGAAGTGCTCGAAGTCTCGCGCGACCGCCTGCAGAACATCGGCATCCAATGGCCCGACACCTTGTCGGTCACGGTGCCCAACGATGCCGGCAGCGATGGCCTGACCATCGGCGGCCTCAAGGCGACCAAGCGCGATGATCTGTTGCTGAGTGCGCTGGGCGTGACGCTCAACCTGAAGCTGCAGGACACCGACGCGAACATCCTCGCGAGCCCGCGCATCCGCGCGCGCAACAAGGAAAAGGCGAAGATCCTCATCGGCGACAAGGTGCCGGTGATCACCAACTCGGTCACGCCGGTGACGACCGGCGGTTCGGTGGTGACGGGCTCGGTGCAATACCTCGACGTGGGCCTCAAGCTCGAAGTCGAACCGCAGGTGTATTCCGAAGGCGAAGTCGGCATCAAGATCGCGCTCGAAGTCAGCAACATCGCCAAAGAAATCGCGGGCCCGAACGGATCGCTGGCCTACCAGATCGGCACCCGCAGCGCCCAGACCTCGTTGCGCTTGCGCGATGGCGAGACCCAGATCCTGGCCGGCCTCATCAACGACCAGGACCGCACCACGGCGGCCAAGGTGCCGGGCGTGGGGCAAATGCCGGTGCTCGGCCGTTTGTTCTCGAACAACAGCGGCACCAATTCGAAATCGGAGATCGTGTTGTCGATCACGCCGCACATCGTGCGTGCGCCGGCCATTGCCGACAACGCGGTGCGCGATGTGTATTCGGGCACCGAGGCGAGCGTGCGCGAAAACCCCTTGCGCCTGGACCCGATGGGCAGCGTGCGTGAAGGCACGGGCGCGCTCGGCGGCGCGCCTGCGGTGATGCCGGCGGCCAATCCGCTGGCGCCAGCCGGCGCTGCGCCGTCGCCAACAGCCCCTTATGTCGCGCCCAACACCACGCCGGGAAGCGCACCGGCCGCGGGTGCAGCGCCCGCCTTCGGCACTGGCGCACCTGCAGGCGCACCGGCCACGCCGCCCGCACCGGTCAATGGTTATCCGGCCGTGATGCCGCGTGTGATTCCGGGCAGCTCGGGCACGCCGGCCAAGTACACGCCCGACAACATGCCGCCCACGCTCAAGCCCGGCGGCGCGTTCAACCCCGCAACACCGGGCGCGCCGGCCGGCACGCCGACCGCGCCCAGCGAGCCGGCACAGCCCGACAAGGAAACCGTCGGCGCGCTGGCCCTGCCCTGCGCCCTGGTCTGAGTCCACGAGCATCGTCATGCGTCCGTCTTCGTCGCCCACCGCGCTCACCCCTCCGATTCGGGGCTTCACCCTGATCGAGATGGTGATCACGCTCGCGCTGGTCGGCTTGCTGGCGCTGGTGGCGATGCCTTTGGCCGAGGTGGCCACGGTGCGCGCCAAGGAATCGGAATTGCGCGTGGCGCTGCGCCAGATCCGCACCGCGATCGACGCCTACAAAGCTGCGGCCGACGCCGGCCAGATCGAAAAGAAGGCCGACGATTCTGGATACCCGCCCTCGCTCGAAGCGCTGGTCGAAGGCATCCCCGACACCAAACATCCGGGCAATCCGCCGCTGACCTTCCTGCGCCGCATCCCGCGCGATCCGTTCTATCCGGACCCGACCACTTCGGACGCCGACACCTGGAACCAGCGCGCCTATGGCAGCCCGCCCAGCCATCCGGAGCCGGGGCGCGATGTGTTCGATGTGGCCTCGCGGTCGACCAAGGTCGGCCTCAACGGCATCGCCTACAACCAATGGTGACGCGATGACGATGCCCCTGCTCTCGCGCCGCACCGGATTCACGCTCATCGAGCTGGTGGTCGTGCTCGCGGTCATCGCGCTCTTGCTCACCATCGCGCTGCCGCGTTATTTCAATTCGATCGACCAGGGCAAGTTCAAGGTCCAGCAACAGAACATCGCTTCGCTGCGCGATGCGATCGACAAGTTCTACGGCGATCAAGGCCGCTATCCCGAAAACCTCGACGAACTGGTCAGCCGGCGCTATCTGCGCACGGTGCCGGTCGATCCGGTCACCGAAAAATCGGATTGGCTCGCGATCGCGCCGAATTCGGAAAGCGGACAGGTCGGCGTGTACGACGTGCGCAGCGCCGCACCGCTCGGCCCCAGCGAGCGCGACGGCGCGCCCGCGATTCTGTTCGGTTCAGGAGCGAGCGATGCCCAGAAATGAGCGCAGGCGCACCGGCCAGAATGCGCGCGGCATCGTGCTGCTCGCGTTGTTGCTGACCATGGCGCTCGGCAGCATCGCCGCCATGACGGCGCTGAACACCTGGGCCACGGTGCGCCAGCGTGAAGACGAACAGGAGTTGTTGTTCATCGGCCAGCAATTCCAGGCCGCGCTGCTCAGTTATTACCAGCGTTCGCCGGGCGTGAAGACGCTGCCGAGCACGCTCGATCAATTGCTCGAGGACGATCGCTTTCCGATGCCGGTGCGGCATTTGCGCCGGGTTTATCCGGACCCGATGACGGGCCAGGCCGATTGGGGTCTGGTGCGCGAGAACAACCGCATCCGCGGCGTGTACAGCCTGTCGCGGCGCGCGCCGATCAAGCTGGCGAATTTTCCGCCCCGGCTCGAAGCCCTTGAAAACAAGACGAGCTACGACCAATGGAAGTTTCTCGTCGATCTACCCAAACCGACCACCGGCGCGCGTCCCGCGCCCGCGGCCACCCAACCCTGAACCGCTGCTCAAACCAATACCGCCCTTTGTGAGGTCAACATGACATACCGCATCCTGATCGCCGACGACCACACCTTGCTGCGCCAAGGGCTGCGCGCCATGTTGTCGGTGGTTCCCGACTTTTCCGTGGTCGGCGATGCCGCCGACGGCAAGGCGGTGATCCGCGAATCGGACACGCTGCGCCCCGAGCTGGTGTTGTTGTCGATGAGCCTGCCCGGCATCAACGGCATCGAGGCCACGCTGCACATCAAGCGCCGCAATCCCGATACGCGCGTGATCGCGTTGTCGACCTTCAAGAGCGATGAATATGTGCGCGAAGCCTTGCGCGCCGGGGTCGACGGCTATGTGCTCAAGGATGCGTCCTACGAAGAACTGATGGTCGCGATCCGCAGCGTGTTGTCGGGCAAGAAATTCCTGAGCCCCGATGTGTCCAACCATGTGGTCAGCACCTTCCTCAACGGCGGCGGTGCCACTGCGGCGCCCAATGGCATCGGTGCGCTGACGCCGCGCGAGCGCAGCGTGCTCAAGCTCATCGCCGAAGGCCGCACCAACCGCATGACCGCGGAGTTTCTGAGCCTGAGCCCGAAGACGGTCGAGAAGCACCGCGCCAAGCTCATGCGCAAACTGGGTCTGCGCAATGCGGCCGAGTTGATTCTGGTGGCGTTGGACATGGGACTGATCGAGCGTCCCGAGTATGCGTCGCGCCGCAGCGCGATGGCGATGACGCCGGACCTGGCGCGTCTGGTCTGACGACCACGCCAGGTCCTGGGCCTGAGCGCAGGACTGCGCTCAGCTCGCGTTCTTCATGCAATCGAGCAGGAATTGCTTGCGGGCCTGGCCCGCGACATGCGCGGCTTCGGCCTGCTTGGTGCAAGCGCCCATTTTCTGATGTTGCTTGTTGCCCTTGACGGCGGGCGCCGGGGTCGCCTTGGCTTGCGCGGCCGCGGCTTCCTGTTGCTCGGGCGTCACCTTGTGCGCCTTGTGTTCTTCGCCCGCATGGACGAGCACAGGCAAGGCAAGCGCCAGCGCGATGCTGATGTGCTTGATCATGGCTTCTTCCTTTCAGATGGCCAAAGCGCGGTGCGCAGGCCGGTTGTCAGACAACATTAAGAACCCTTCGCGAGCTTGCGGTACTCGGCCAACAAGACATCCGCGTTTGCAAACCCTTCGATGCGTACCCATTCCTGCGACTTGGCGGCGCGCATGAAGGTGACCGGCGCGTGATTCATCTTGTCGCCACGGAAGGTATTGAAAGCCTTCTGAACCTCGACTGAATCCTTGAGGGTGCCGGTATAGAAAGACCAGTTCTGATCGGCCTCGAAATGGCCGGCATAGGTCGCCAGGCGTTGCGGCGTGTCGTAATCGGGATCGATCGAGATCGACACCACGTTCACGCCCTTGGCATCGGCCCCGAGCTTGGCGCGGAAGTCGGCGAAGATCTGCGAGGTCACCGGGCAGATCGCGGTGCACGAGGTGTAGATGAAGTTCATCACGACGGGGCGGCCATCGCCGAGCGCGCGTGCCAGTTCGACCCGCGTGCCGTCTTGCCGCACCAGACTGAGCTTGGGCAAGGTGTAGCTCGCGCGCGAGGTCTTGGCGTCTTGCCCATCGACCATCGCATGGCCTTCATGCCCATGGTGCGCATGCTCGTCGGCGGTCATGCCTTCCATCGAGTGATGATGCGAATGATCCATCGCCGGCATGTCGTCGCCGGCCTGCGCGCCAAGCGCTGCAAGGCCGATGATGGCGGCCGCGAGCAAACGCAGCCCGGTGGCGGGCGCGCTCGGTGCTGGTGTGGTTGCGAGGTGTCGCATCGGGGCTCCAGTGGAATGAGGGTTTGTTGTTGTGGCGGGCCTCAAGGCACGATCCAATCGGATTCGGTGGCGAGATCGGCGCCCTCGGCATGCGCGAAGCGCACGATGTACGCGCCCTTGGAGGCGAAGCGCTGGCCGGGAGCAAGACTCAAGGACGGATAGACCGAGGTGCCGGTGCGCTTGCCGAGGTTTTCTTCGGCGGTGATCACCGCACGCCCGGGCGCACGCATCGAATAGCCGGGCGAACCGCCGGTGTTGCCGGCCTCGATCGAGCGCACCGCGATGCCGCGCAATTGCTGACGGTCGCGCGTGCTTTCTTCGGCGCGCCGGCCTTCGCGCCGGCTGAGTTCGTTCTCGCCGCGCTCGATCAGGTAATCGCGATACAGGTTGTCGAGCATTTCGCTGACGGTATCGGAGAAGTAATTCACCGCGAAAAACACTTCGTTTTGCATGCGCTCGTCGACCACCGCGATGCGGCGCTGGTTGAGCCAGGCGCGGAAGTACGCGAGGTTGGCGCCGCGCTTTTGCGGCAATTCATACGGGTAGATCAGACGCGCGGCGCTGCGCCAGGCAGCCGGCAGCGGCGCGCCCTCGCCTTCGCCCATTTCAGACGAGAAGAACACCGCGGCGCTCGGCGGCGCGATGCCGTCCAGCGCGCGCAGATCATCTGGCCGCAGCCAGAAAAAGAAAGCGTCACGCGCACCGCCGCCTTTGAGCGCCGCGCGCAGATCGTCGGCCGCGCGCACGACACGACGCTCGACGCGGATGCCCAGCGGCGCGAGCGCTTGTGCGAGCGCGTCGGCACCGCTATGCGCCGGGTCTTCGTCGCGCAGTACCTGGATGACGCGCTGCGGCCGTTGCGCACGCGGCAGCGTTTGCACATGCGCGGCAAACACCGCGGCTTCGAGCGCGACGCCGCGCGAGAAATACAAAGCGTACTGACCGTCCTTGGCCTGCTCGGGCACCGCATCCACGCTCGGGAACCAGCAGGGCACGCCTTGCTGCTCGCAAAACGCATGGACCGGCGCCCAGGTCGAATTCGACAGTCCGGACAACACCGCGAACACCGGCATCGCCTTGTACTTTTCTTCGAGCTGCGCGCCCCAGGTCGACGGGTCGCCTTGCAATTCCCAGACTTGCAGATCCCATTTGCGCTCGGTGTTGAGCGCGAATTCCGCGGCCATGACCATGTGCCGTTTACCCGGCATGGTGTTGCCGTTTTTTTGCAGCACCGCGGCGCGCAACGTGTCGAGGAAGGCCTGCTTGCGGCGCGCATCGACATCGGGCGTGATGATGGTGGCCAGATGCAGCACGTCCTCATCGACGCCCGGCGACCAGGTGCTCGACAGCGTGCGCAAATAGGCCGACACGCCGCGCAGCTCGCGTTCACCAAGTTCGAAGCGCGGCATCATCTCGGCCATCGGCCGGCCGCTGACATGCATGCCGTCACGCACCGCTTGCGCAAACGTGGTGTCGGTGTACGGCTCGTGGGCCTGGTTCATGAGCTTGCCGCGCACCGGGTCCATGGTCGCCACCACGCGTCCGCCGGTGCCGAACAAGGCATGGCCGGTGATGGGAGACACCAGGTAATCGCCTTCGACCGACCCCATGCCGCTGCGACGATGGCAATTGACGCAGGCCGCGGCCTGGCCGCGCACCTTGGTGCCCATGCGAGTGCCGACCAGTGCGGCGCCCGAGGGCAGACGGCCTTCGAGATAGATCGCGCGGCCGATCGCCACCAGTTCATCGTCGGGCGCGGGCGCAGCGGCCGTCGCGGCGCGCGCCAGGACCGCCAGCAGCATCAAGCCGCCGGCGACGAGGCCACGCCAGGCAAAGAGACGGTCGACACGCGCGCGCATGGCTGGCTCACTTCGCCACGTCGAGCAGCTCGATGTCGAACGCGAGCGCTTCGTTGGGTTCGATCTCGGTACCGGCGCCGCGTTCGCCATAGGCCTTCTCGGGCGGCACCCAGACCTGCCACTTCGAGCCGATCGGCATCAGGGTCATGATCTCTTTCCAGCCCGTGATCAGCATCGCGATCTTGAGCTTGGCCGGTTTGCCCGCTTCGGTCTTGTCGAACACCGTGCCGTCGAGCAGCGTGCCGGTGTAATTGACGACCACGAAATCCGACGGATCGGGCTTGGCACCGCCGCCCGTCTTGACCACGCGGTATTGCACGCCGCTGGGCAGGGTGACCACGCCCGGCTTGCTCTTGTTCTCGGCGAAAAATTTCTGGCTCTTTTCGCGGTTTTCCATCGCCGATTGACGGCGGTTCTGCGCGATCTTGCGGCGCACTTCGCCCTGGAAGCCGCTCAAGACCTTGTGTACTTCGTCATCGCTCATCTGCGATTGATTCTTCAGCGCATCGCGGATGCCCTGGGTGAGCATCTGCGCATCGACATCGATGCCTTGCTTCTTGAAGTTGTGGACCAGATCGACCCCGATTGCATAGCCGACCTTTTCGGCCGGCGTGGTGGGCGCATGCGACTCCTGCGCCGACACCGCTGCGCACCAGAGCATTGCCACCGCGACTGACCAGACTTTGCCTTGCATCCAAGCACCTGTGAATTTCTGAAGCATCGTGGGCTCCCTCGTCTCGCCGTTACATCGCCGTCCCCATCGGACAGCACTCGAAGATAGTGACGAAGCCTGACGTGAACTTGACCGGAACCGGTGCCGCCCCCGAGGGGACGGCACCGGACCTGTCACTTACGGCGTGGTGATGGTGGTGTTACCCGCCGGCATCTGCACCGTGGCCGAGCTCGGCGCCCCCGCAGCCCCGTTCGCGCTGATGCGGAACTGGTACTGGCGGTTGGTCGTCAAGCCGGTTGCGGCGTAGCTGCTCGCGTCACCGGTCACGGCGTTGGTCACCGTGGTCCAGGCCGAGAACAGGTTCAGCCCCGGGAACAGGCGATAACGCGACTGGACGGTATAGCCAGCGTTGTTGTTCGCCACATCGGTCCAGGCGAGGTTGATGGTCCGCGAACCTGCTGCACCAGCGGTCACCGTGAACCCGGTCGGCACCGCGGGCGTCGCCGCGTTGTTGCCGCCGATGTTCATGGTCGGGCTGATGGCACTGACCGTCGCCGGGCCGCCCACCGTCGTCCCTGCCACCGGCGTGATGCGGAACCGGTACAGGCTGTTGCTGCCATTGCCGCCTTGCAGCGGGAAGGTCGTCACGATGGACGCCGCACCGGTCGCACCGGCCGGAGCCGTGTAGACCACGCCCGCCGCGGGCACCGTGTACCAGCGGTTTTGCGTCGTACCACTGGTCGAGGTCGCGGTGGTGGTGGTGCACTGGGTCGTGGTGCCGTAGCAAGCTTCGACCTTGTACGTCGTTTCACCCACCGAGTTGTCGGTGAAGCTCAACAGCACCGAGCGGTTGGCCGAGCTGCCGTAGGTGCGCAGGTTCACCGGCATCGCAGCCGACGCGGTGGCCGCGGCGAGCGACGAGCTGGGCGTGGTGACGGCCGCGGTGTTGGAACCCGCAGTCGCACCGGCGAAGCTGGCCTGTGCATCGTTGGTCGACGTGGTTTCACCGGTGGCGTTCACACCGATCACGCGGTACGAGTACACCTTGGTGCTGGTGTAGCCGACCACCTGGTAGGTGTAGGTCGTGTTGCCCGAGAGCGGACCGTTGTCGGTGTAGGTCGTGACACCAGCCGCGACCGACGCGATCTGCACGCCGTTGCGCAGGATGTTGTAGCCATCCTGACCGGTGCCCGCGGTCCAGTTCAGGACCGTGGCGGAACCAGCCGCGTTCAGCGTCGCTTGCAGTGCCGACGGTGCCGTCACCGCGGCCGGCGCGGTGGCCGTCGCATCGGTGAAGCTCGTCTGGTTCGCCAGCGCGTTGGTGGCGCCGGTGATGGCGTTGACCTTGCTCAGCGTGCCGAGCGGCGCGAAGCCCGCAGCATTCACGGCGACATTGCCGTTGGCGCGTTCGACGCGGAAGCCGATTTCGCTGGCCGGGTTGTTGAGCACGCCCGCCGGGTTGGCCGGGTAGGCGGTCATCGGCGTGGTCAGCGGCGTCGGGTCGGCCCAGGTCACGGTCACACCGCCACCCACGACGGGCGCAGCGGAAGTCACGGTGAACGCAGGCACCTTCACGTCCTTGGCGTCGAACTTGACCGCACGCATGAAGTCGTTTTCCTCGTGGCCGAGGATGTGGCAATGCCACACGTACTCCTGCATGAAGTCTTCCATGATGTTCGTCACGGTCAGCGGGTTGCCCGTCTTCGGATCCACCTGGGTGAAGCCCGACGTGACGTTCAGCGGCTGCGACGGATCGAGCGCACGGTAGCTATGCGGCAGACCGAAAGGCATGACCGGCTTCTTCGCACGGACGGCGACCACGATGTCCTCGAGCGGATTCATGATCACGGTTTCCTTCCAGCCCACTTCTTCCGGATACGGCGCCTTGACAGTGCCGTCCCAGCCCACACGGTTGATCACCTGCACGTTGACGAGGTGGAAGTGCACCGGGTGCGAATCGACGCCGTTGTGCGTGATCTTCCAGAACTGGGTCTCGCCATCGCCCACGGTTTCGGTCGCCGGATCGACATAGCCGAGCGGGATCGTGGTCTGGGTCAGCGAGCTCGTGAACGGCAGTTCGACACCCAGCGTGGCGTTCATGCGGCCCCATGTCGGGTCGAACAATTCCTGGATCGCCTTGCTTTCCACATAGACCTTGACGGCGGTGCCGGCCGGCGCGGTGGCCGGGCCGAGCGCCTTGGCAGCGTCGACGATGGGCTGGCAAGCCGCGGCGGTCGCGCATTGCGACAAGGCCGTGCCGCCGTTCCAGGTGGTGCCCGCGCTGTTCTTCAAGCCGGTGGTCGTCGAGCCCGGCGCCGGCGTGAAGGTCAACGACTCGGTGGTCGTGAAATTCATCGCGCGGTATTGCGACAGGTAGATCGAACCCGTGAAGATGTTCGCGAACGCGTCGGTGTTGAACGGCGCCGCGGTGCCGAAGGTCGGCTGATACGCGGTTTGCGGAACGATGGGCTTGGGCTGTTCGGCCGCGAAGGTCGCGGTGACCGCGGAATCGAGCGCAGCGAAGTCGTAGGCCGCGGTCGCTTGACCGTCGGTACGCGCAGCCGCCACCTTGATCTGCATGACGGTGCGGGTGTTCGGACCGTAGCCAGGCATGGTGCTTTGCGAGCCACCGGCACCGGTCTGATCGCCACCGGCCGTGTAGTAATCCAGACGCGGATCGCCGGCCGGCACGGGGGCCGGGGCATCGTTGTACAGGATCAGCGTCTTGCCGGCATAAGCCGAGAAGTCGACCACCACGTCGGCGCGCACGGCGGAGCCGAGGAACAGACCATGTTCGAGCACGTTCAGCACGGTGACGCTGCGCTTGTTGTACTCGTAGTTGACCGGCGTCGACGGAATGTCGACCGGCGCGGCGAGGAAGCCCGCTTCGTTGCCGATCAGGTGGATGTTCGGGCCGGCCGTGCTCGGATCAGGCACGCCGCCAGGACGGTTGTCTTGCGAGCCCCAGCCGGTGCCCATCAGACCACCCGCGCACGGGAAGGAGAACGGATAGACGGCGGTGGGCGCGGTCACGCCGGTGCTCGGGCACGCGTAGGTCGTCGTCGTCGGCGAGTTCGGGCCGATGAACGGCACCATCTTCACTTCCGAGCAATTCGCGCTCGACGATTGGGTACCGTCGCACAAAGCGGTCGCAGCGTAAGCCGAGATCGGATCGGTGGCGGCCGGATTCACGGTGGCCGCATCGGCCGCGACGTACAGACCGAGGTTCATCATCCGGTCGTTGGCCGCGTTGAGGATGCGGAAGCGATAAGCCTTGGGCTCGACCGTCACGGTCGGATAGGCGACGCCGTTGATGATCGGCGTGTCGTTGAAGGCTTCCGGCGTGGTCGTGACTTCGGACAGACCGATGTCGCTCGGCCCGGGCAAAGCGCTGCCGGTGTTCGCATTGGTCCACGACTGACGGGTGCCCGGCGCGTAGACGATGTGTTCGCCGGTCGGCAGATCGAGCGCCGAGGGGAAGACCGGCCAGAACCACGGACCCCAGTCCCAGCGACCGACCGGATTGGTCGCGTCGGCCGAGTTCGGATCCTGGTTGGTTTCATAGACGTGCGGATACCAGACGTCGCCGGGCTGGCCCCAGTAGGTCGTATCCCATTTGCCGTCTTGCTGGGCGATGTTGGCCGGCACGAAGGTGCGGTCTTGAATCACCAGCGGAATTTCGGGCACGTTCGCGAGCGGTTGGCCGGCGGCCGTCAACGCGGCTTCCTTGGCATCGCGCAGCACATAGCCGGCCGCTTCGCCGCCGTACACGTTCAAGCGCGTCAGACCGAAGGCATGGTCGTGATAGAACATCAGACGGCCGCTGCCGCCGTTGGGCCAGTAGTAGGTGACCGCGCCCGGGCCCGGGTTGGGCATGTCGGGCACGTTGTAGGCCGCGGCACCGCGTTGATACGGCGTCGGGTCCACGCCCTTGGCGGCGGCTTCGGCCGTCACGCTGGTCGGGTTGGCGGCATCGAGTTCACCGGCCGGCGCGATCCATTGATGCGGCGTGCCGTCGGAAATCCAGGGGTTGTCGCCGCCGTGCAAGTGCAGTTCGGCGCGGTTCTGCGTGAACTTGACCTTGCCATCGGGACCGAAACCGGCGCCCGGCAGGGTTTCATCGACGGGCAGGAACAGGTCGCCGTTGCGAGCGCCGTTGGCCGCGCGGCCCACCGGCAGCGCGTTGTAGAACTTCAAGCGCACCGCGGTGCCTTGATTGGCGACGATGACGGGGCCGAGGTAATGCGGGGTGTCGAAGACATAGGCCTGCTTCTGCACGAAGCCGCCCGCGCCGTCCGGACGCGCGATCATGACCGGCGTCACGCCGTCGATCTGGAACAAGGCGATGCCGTTGCTGCCGACGCTCTTGGAAGCGCCCGCGCTGTCGGTCGCCACCGGGTCGATCTGCACATAGCCGCGCAGCGTGGTGGCCTTGGCCAGGTCGCTATGCATGCGTTGTGCGTACTCGACCACGGCGATTTCGTAGTAGTCCGAGCCCGGATAGGTCGCGGTGTCGGCGACTGCGACCGGCAGGTATTGGCCCAGGTTGTTCGCACCGGCGGGGGTCAAGCCCGGCAGGCCGTCGACGAACTTGCGCAAGCCCATGCTGATGCCGGTGGTCGGATCGATGTAGCCGCCCGAATCGCACAAGCCGCCTGCGGCCGGCACGGCTGCATTGCCCGCCGCGTCGAAACAGGCACCGGCCTGGAACAAGCCGCTCGGGCTGCTCGCGTAGAAGGTCTGGATCTTGCCGTTCGGATTGGCGGGATTGGTGGAATCGCCCCAGCCGGCGCCGGCCGACGCGAATTGCGGAATCGTCGCCGTGGCCAACATCACGGCCATGGTGAGGCGATTCAGCTTGAATGGCTTGTTTTTCTTGCTCATCCGAAGCTCCCTTTCAGAGAGAAATACGTAGGAAATAGGCTTACAAAATGACCATTCCGAACCGGCTTCGCATGAGGCGTTGCTGCACTGCGTCATGTCATCCGAGGAGCTTTTTGGCATCGCAGGTGCTTCCAGACCGAAGTCCTTCCACGACCGCGCCGACCGGCATGCTTCTCGTCGCCTTTCGATGACTTGCAGTGTAAAAACCAGAAAAAATCTGTAATTGCGCAGATCCCCTACTCGTTCTGCAGTGGCATTCCTACTGATTTCGTCTCAAAAGTAGGGTGATTACCCTTCCTGTAAGACTTCCTAAGACAAGGGGATTTTTGTGTGAACTGGTTCACGCTTTTCGCGATGTGCGAAATCTCACAGATGCGATGTTGCATCGCATCATTCGGTGAATCGGCGTAGCACTGCTAGCAGCGTGTCAGCGCACTTCCTATCACCACCATCAGAATCGGCTGACACCCGATGAGCGTCGGCCTGGCTCGAATCAATCGGGTCTTTGCGCACCTCCAGGGTCGGACATCGAATCGACGGTGCTCCAGTCGTGCGCGAGCACCGCGGTCTGATCGAAGCGCCAGGCGGCGACCAGCTTGGCTGCGAAGCGCTGCCCAGGGCCGATCGACAGGCGCGGAAAAGCCGTGAGCGGCGGCATGTTCTCGAGGTTGTGCTCGATCTTCTCGACGCAGTATTCGCGCGAGAAACGTTCGTCCACATGCAGCAAGGACTCCACGGCGAGCGTTGCGACGAACAGCGCCTGAGCGCCGATGCGTTCGTGCCCATGGGCCAGATGCCGGCTCGACAACCAGGCCTGGGCGCGTGCCAGGCGCTGCTGCCCGGATGTGCCGAGGTCTTCGCCACCGATGACGATGACCCGCCCGCGCAAAGCCTCGGGCATGGCTGCGGGCGTGGGGTCGGCCAGCCCCGAGGCGAGCACATACAAGCGTTCGGGTCTGCGTCCGCCTTCGCGTTGCGCCGCGCGGTCGCGCGCCGCGATCTGGTCCCAGGAACCGGCCGCCACCACCGCGTAAGCGGGCGCTGCCGTTGGCGGTGGTGCGGCCGCGCCGTCATGCAAGGCCGCGCGCATCACGTCGGCCTGGCGCCGTCCCAATGCATCGTCGGCGGTCCAGACCTGCAAGGGCAAGGCATCGCCGGTCTCGCGCCGGTATTGCGCGACGGCCGCGGCCTCGGCGCCGAGGCCGCGCGAGAAATACACCGAGTAGAAGCCCTCTTGCGCGGGCGGCATGGCCGCGCTCGGCAACAGGCAGGCAGCTTCGCGTCTTCGCAGAATTCGTGGATCGGCGCCCAGGTGTCGTACCCGATGCCGGACAGCACCGCGAACACCGGCTCGCGCGCGTAATGCGCCTGCAATTGCGCGCGCCAGGTCGAAGGCGGCCCGGTCAGCGCCCAATGCACGAGCCGCCAGGTGCGGTAGCGCCGATACATCACGTATTGCGTGCGGATCGCCTGCGCACGCCGTTGCGGCTCGGCGCGGGTCAGCGCGTTCTTTTCGGCGAAGAAGGTCTCGAGCACCCGCAGGAGTTGCGCGCGCTCGGCCTCGGGCACCTCGGGCGTGGTGATGGTGGCGAACACGACCGTGGTGTCGGTCACGCCGGGCGCGGTCTGCGACGACAAGCCGGCCAGATACGCATACAAGCCGCTCGCTTCGTCATCCGACATCCGCACGCGCGGCATCAACGAACTCACGCGATAACCGTCGGGCGCGATGCCCTCGGCCAGCAAACGCGCAAACGAGGCGGCGGTGTAGGCCGGGCGTTTGCGATAGGCCGCGGGCCAGGGAAACCGGTCGGAGGTCGCAGGATCGTAAGCCTCGGTCAGGAAGCTGCCCGCGATCGGCGGCACGACCACACCACCCTCGAACGAGCCCAGGCCGCTCGGCCGATGACAGGAGACGCAAGCGCCTGCGGCGGCGCTCAAGCTGCGTCCGGCGCTGCTGGTCACACGCGCATCGCCCGACCAATGACCTTCGTACAGCGCGCGCCCGGCCGCGTTGGGGTCGGCGGCGGCCAGGGCGCCCAGGCTGGCGAGTGCCAATCCCGCACCCAGCACCAGATCGACGCAACGCATGGCCGGCCCGCTCAGGCTTCGGGCAACTGCCCGAGGATGCGCAGCAATTGATCGGGCGTCGCGAAGCCTTCGACCCGCACCCACGGCGCCTTCGCATTGCGCCGCATGAGGATGACCGGCGGATGGTTGACCTTGGCACCGCGATAGACATCGAAGGCCTGCTGGGCGCGCAGCAACTCGTCGTAGGCGCCGGTGTAGAACATCCAATCGTGCTCGATGCCGAATTGCTGCGCGAATTGCGCCAGGCGCTGCGGCGTGTCGTTGTCCGGATCGATGGTGAGGGTGACGAAGCGTGCGCGCATCGCCGTCGAATCGAGCAGATGCTGCAGGCCGACCAGGGTGCCGGTCTGGGTCGAGCAGATCGTCGAGCAGGTGGTGAAGACGAAATTGACGAGCACCGGCCCGTCGTAGGCGATCGCGCGTGCGAGTTGTACCTGTTCGCGCTTCATGCTGACCAGCCGCAGATCAGGCAGCCGGTACTCGCGCTTGACATAGACGCGCACCGACTCGACCGGTGCGGTGTCGGCGGCTCGCGCGGCCGGCGTTGATAAGGTGCCTGGTGGCGAAACAAGCACCTTGAACGCGATCATCGCCACCGAAGACGCCGATTTCTACAAGCACGGCGGGATCAGCCCGAAAGCCATCCTCCGTGCGGGATTGAAGGACCTCCTCGCCGGGAAGAAGGTCGAAGGCGCATCGACGCTCACGCAGCAGCTGGCGAAGCTGATCGCCCTCGCCGATCCGAAGCCGGAGGCGAAATACGTCGCGTTCACCACCTTCCACGACCCGAAGAGCGCCCCCGGCCAGCGCCGGAGCAACCTCGACTGGCCCTACGTCGAGGGCCTCCGCCTCGACGAAGCGATGCACCCGCTCTCGCTGCTCGTCACCGGCGTGTACGGCCGCGACCTGCCCAACCAGAACGGCGCGCCGCTCCGCCTGCACGTCCCGTGGAAGTACGGGTTCAAGAGCATCAAGTCCATCGTGCGCATCCGGCTCGTCGACAAGCAGCCGCGCAACACGTGGAATGTCTCTGCGCCTGACGAATACGGGTTCTACTCGAACGTGAATCCAGATCGGAAGAGCGTCGTGTAGGGAAAGAGTGTAGATCTCGGTGGTCGCCGTATCATTAAAAAAAA
>CAXBRX010000023.1:0-17382 GCA_963977835.1 uncultured Derxia sp. | reverse complement strand
GTGCGCATCTACGGCATTTTCGACGGTGGCGTCGAGCACATCAGCAACGTCAAGGACAACATCGCGGTTTCCGGCGCGGCGACCAGCAAAGTCGGCGGCGTCACGCGCATGCCGAGCATCACCGCGACCCTGCCTTCGCGCGTGGGCATCGCGGGCACCAAGGATGTCGGCGGCGGCTACAAGGGCATCGCGGTGGCGGAAATCGGTTTCAACACCGATGACGGCACGCTCGGGCAGGGCGGTCGTATCTTCGGTCGTCAGTTGTATGCCGGCATCGATACGCCTTACGGCGCGGTCACGTATGGCCGTCAATGGTCGATGCTGTTCCATGCCATGCTCGGCACCGACATTCTCGGCCCCAACGTCTACGCGCTGGGCTCGATGGACCCGTACTTGGCCAGCATGCGCTATGACAACTCGGTGGCCTGGCGCGGCACCTTCGGCAAGTTCCAGGCGGGGGTCTTGTACTCGTTCGCGCGTGCCGATAGCGGTGGCCTGATCACCCCGACGAGCAGCGGCGCGCCGGCTTCAGGCAATTGCGCCGGTGAAGTGGCCGGTGACGCCAACCAATGTCGCGGCTTCTCGGCGATGGCCAAGTACGACGAGGCCGATTGGGGTGTTGCTGCTGCGGTCGACGAACAGCGCGGTGGCCTCGGCGCCAAGGCGTTCTTCTTCAACGGCACGGCCCCCATCGCCTTCACCAACTCCGGCGACAAGGATCGCCGCGTCAACCTGGGCGGCTACGTCAAGTTCGGCCCGTTGAAGGTGGCCGGTGGCGTGCTCGATCGCAAGCTCAGCACCACCGCGACCTCGGTGAGCTCGACCGCGTACTACCTGGGCGCTGCGTATCCGATCACGCCCAAGATCACGCTCGACGGCGGTGTCGCGCGCATGAACAACAGTGACCAGGACCGCGACGGCACGCTGTTCGCGCTGCGTGCCTTCTACAACTTCGACAAGGGCCTGGACGCGTACTTCCAGGTCGGCCACATGTCGAACAGCACCAAGGCCGCGTACTCCTTGTCGGTGGGCTCGAACGTTGCGCCGCCGGCCGGTGGCAGCCAGACCGGCGAAATGGTCGGTCTGCGCTACATGTTCTGATGGCCGTCACGCAAGCGCTTTCCCCCGCGCTTGCGTCCGGTGGTGCCTGAACGCGGGCACCGGCCTAAGCGGGCGGACCGAAGTCGGGTCCGCCCGTTTTGCCTTTGGAAAGTACAAACGGAGTCTGGCGGACGATGGAAAAGAAGACGGTTTATCTGTTGTGCGGCTTGTTGTGCGATGCCGAAGTCTGGACCGAACAAGCCGCCGCGCTGAGCGCGCAACATGAGGTGCGGATCGTGTCGTTTCAGGGCTTCGATACGCTGGGCGCGATGGCCGAGCATGTGCTTGCAAAAGCCCCGGCGCGGTTTGCATTGGCCGGCCATTCGATGGGCGGACGCGTGGCTTTGGAGGTTTATCGACGTGCTGCCGCGCGCGTCGAGCGGCTGGCCTTGCTCGACACCGGGTACGAGCCAGCGTCCGCCGGCGAAGACGCGCGCCGGTATGCGCTCGTGAACAAGGCCCAGGCCGAAGGCATCGATGCGGTGGCGAGGCTATGGGGCGAACCGATGGTGGCGCCATGCAACCGCGCGCGCGTGCTCGACCGGGTGTGCGCGATGGTGGGCCGGATGTCGCCCGAGATTTACGCGAAACAAACGCGCGCGCTGCTGAGCCGCCCCGATGCGAGCGATGTCCTCGGAACGATCACCTGCCCGACCCTGGTGCTGTGCGGTGCGCAAGACGAATGGAGCCCGCCGCAACGCCACGAGCGCATGCAGGCGCTGATTCCCGGCAGTTGGATGGCCGTCATCGACGATTGCGGCCATATGTGCACGATGGAGAGGCCGGCGCAGGTGCTCGATGCGCTGCAAGCCTGGCTCGCCGCCTGAGACGACAAACACAATGGTCCGCGTCGCGGTCGTGGCGCGAGGAGGACGGCCATGCGTGAACTTCGATTGCGACCGATTGCGCCTTTGCGCGGCCCGGCCGGGATGTACAACGTGTCTGTCTGGCCCAAGTTTCTGTGCGACAGCGCACGCGTCGGCTGGCGCGGCGCGTATTTCACCAGCATCGTCGCGGCGCCCGAAGGGCAGGTCGATCAGATCCACGAGCGCTATTGCGTGCAGCGCATCGTCGATGCTGCGCTGGTGCGCGAAGCTGGCAGCCCGAGTTGGAAAATGGTGCAGGCTGGCGTGCGGCTCTGGCAGCCGGGCGACGAATTGCGCTGCGCCTGGCGCGGTCGCGGGCGCAGTCAATTCCTGTTCATCGCGCCCGAACACGTCGAGCAAGTGCTCGAGCGCGTACCGCCGCGGCTGCCCCAGCATGGGTCGCCGCAGCCTGCGCATTCACCCACCATCGAACGGATTTTCGACGCGCTCAACGATGATCTGCTCCACGACAGCCAGGCCGGTGCGCTGGTCGGCGATGGATTGATCGTCGCGTTGATCGCGCATCTTGCCGGCCAGCCGCCCGGCAAGACCGAAGCGCTGGGCGTTCGCGCGCGCGACCGGGTCATCGACTACATTGACGCGCATCTCGCGCAGCCGCTCACCCTCATCGAACTCGCGCAGGTGGCTGGCGTCGGTGTGCGGCAATTCAGTCGCTCGTTTCGCGCCGCGACGGGGGAATCGCCGCATCAATTTCTGCTTGGTCGGCGCATCGCGCTGGCGCAGCGATTGATCGCGCAAGGCTGCCCCTTTGCGCAGATCGCGGGCGTATGCGGCTTCGCCGATCAAAGCCAGTTCACGCGCACATTCGTGCGCCGTGTCGGCGCCACGCCCTCGCAATACCGCGCTGGTCTGGCCCGCTAGTGGAGGCCGGCGTCCGATTTCGACAAGGCGTGTCCGTTTCCGACAATACAAGCGCACAACGCGACTCCTAGACTGCTCGCAGCACGGCACTGTCCGTCACAGGCCGTGCGATCACCACACAACGAGACGAGGAGACGCTTCATGAAGTTTTCATCCGCGACCTTGCTGGTCGCCGCGGCAGCAACGCTTTGCTCTTGCGGTGGCGACGGCGGACCCCAACCCCTGGCCTGCTCCGATCTGACCAGCGCCAATCTCAAGATTCCCAATCTGACCATCACGAGCGTGAGCGATGTCGCGGCGGCGAATGGATTGCCCGCGCATTGCAAGATCGATGGCTCGCTCGATGCGCACACCGGCATCGACGGCAAGCCATACGCCATCGGCTTCGAATTGCGCACACCGGTGCCGAGCGCCTGGAACGGCAAGTTCTTTTTCCAGGGCGGCGGTGGCACCAACGGGGTCATCGTGCCGGCAACCGGAACGCTGCTCAATGCGACCAGCGGCACCGCGCTTGGACTCGGCTACGCGGTGGCAAGCACTGACGGCGGCCATGACACCGGATCGTCGGACGCGACTTTCGGCGTTGATCCGCAAGCAAGAAGCGATTACGGCTACAACGCCGTCGGGCGTGTGACCGTCATCGCCAAGCAGATCATCGCAGCACATCTGGGCAGCCAGCCCAAGCGCTCGTATCTGCTCGGTTGCTCGAACGGCGGGCGCGATGCCATGGTCGCAGCGGCGCGCTTCCCCGATCAATACGATGGCTTCGTCGCCGGCGATCCGGGCTTCAATCTGCCCAAGGCTGCGATCGCCCAGACCTGGGATACCCAGCAATTCATGTCGGCGGCGAGTGCGGGGCAATTGCCCAAGGATGCGTTCCCGGCCACGGCGATGGCGCTGGTGGCACAAAAGATCACCGACAAATGCGACGCGCTCGACGGCGTGGCGGACGGCATCGTCAACGACCGCGTGGCCTGTCAGGCCGCCTTCAATCTGGACACCGATGTGCCGACCTGCTCCGGCGCGGCCGACGCCACCTGCCTGACTACCGCGCAGAAGACGGCGCTGCAGAAGGTGATGGACGGCGCAAAGAACAGCGGTGGGCAAAGCCTGTACGCCAACTGGCCCTGGGATCCGGGCATCGCCGGTTCGGGCTGGCGCTTCTGGAAGCTCGATGCCGGTTTTGCGCCTTTGCCGTTCAACACTCTCATCGGCGCTGGTGCAATGGGCTACATCTTCACCTCGCCGCCCGATCAGCCCAATCTCGCCGATGGTGGACTCGCCTACCAGCTCGGTCTGAGCATGGACACCGACGCACCGAAGATCTTCGCGACCACCTCGGTCTACAAGGAATCGGCCATGGATTTCATGGCGCCGCCCAATGCGACCACTCTTGCGGGTTTGAAGGCGCGCGGCAAGCTCATCGTCTTCCACGGCACCGGCGACCCGGTCTTCTCGGCCAATGACACCATCGCTTGGTACGAGGCACTCAAGGCCAACGACCCGTCCGCAGCGGCTTACGCGCGGCTGTTCCTGGTGCCCGGCATGAACCATTGTTCGGGCGGGCCGGCCACCGATGTGTTCGATGCGCTTGGCGCGCTCGAAAACTGGGTCGAAAAGGGTGTCGCACCGGACACCATGGTGGCTACCACCAATCCGGCGAATGCCGATGTGACCGCCGCCGGCTGGCCCGCCAATCGCAGCCGCCCGCTATGCGCCTATCCGAAGCAGGCGGTGTTGAAGCAGGGCGCGACCAACACCGAGGACGCGGCGAGCTTTCAGTGTCAATGATGTGATTGGCGGGCGCCGCGGCGAATGTTGCTTGCGGCCCGCTTCATGCAAAAGAAAAAAGGCCCGCAATGGTTTGCATTGCGGGCCTTCCAATTTGGCTCCCCGACCTGGGCTCGAACCAGGGACCTACGGATTAACAGTCCGGCGCTCTACCGACTGAGCTATCGGGGAAAAGAGCCGCGCATTATAGCGAACGCGCGGACCTCGTCAAACATATGCGCAGCAGTTGTTGTTCAGGCGATCACTTGGGCGATGGCTTTTGCCACGTAATCGACATTCTTGGTGTTCAGCGCGGCCACGCAGATGCGGCCCGTGGCGACGGCGTAGATGCCGAATTCGCTTTGCAGACGCTGCACTTGCTCGGCCGACAGGCCGGTGTACGAGAACATGCCGCGCTGCTTGAGCACGAACGAGAAATCGCGCTTGGCACCGGCGGCCTTGAGCTTGTCGACCAGGGTGGCGCGCATGAGCTTGATGCGTTCGCGCATTTCGCCGAGTTCGGTCTCCCACATGGCGCGCAGCTCGGGGTTGTTGAGCACCGTGGCGACCACCGTGCCGCCGTGGGTCGGCGGGTTGGAATAGTTGGTGCGGATCACGCGCTTGAGCTGGCTCATCACGCGCGAGGATTCTTCCTTGCTCGCGTCGACGATGGTCAGCGCGCCCACGCGCTCGCCGTACAGCGAGAACGACTTCGAGAACGAGCTCGACACGAAGAAGCTCAGGCCCGAGGCCGCGAACAGCTTGACGGCCGCGCCGTCGGGTTCGATGCCTTCGGCAAAGCCTTGGTAGGCCATGTCGAGGAAGGGGATCAGGCCGCGCGCGGCCACCACCTCGACCACTTGCTTCCATTGCTCGGCCGAGAGGTCGGCGCCGGTCGGGTTGTGGCAGCAGGCATGCAGCACGACGATCGACCGCGCGGGCAGCTTGCCGAGGAAGTCGAGCATGGCCGCGAAATCGATGCCCTGCGTCTTGGCGTCGTAATACGGATAGTTGACGACCGGGAAGCCGGCGCTTTCGAACAAAGCGCGGTGGTTTTCCCAGCTCGGGTTGCTGATGGCGACGGTGGCGTCGGGCACCAGGCGCTTGAGGAAATCGGCGCCGATTTTGAGGGCACCGGTGCCGCCCAGGCCTTGCGCGGTGAGGGCGCGGCCTTCGGCGATGATGGGCGAGTCGGCACCGAACAGCAGCTTTTGCACGGCGCTGTCATAGGCGGCCAGACCTTCGATCGGCAGATAGCCGCGCGGGGCGGACTGGGCCAGACGCTGGCGCTCGGCTTCGGCAACGGCGCGCAGCACCGGAATCTTGCCTTCATCGGTGAAATACACACCAACGCCGAGGTTCACCTTGGTCGTGCGCGTATCGGCGGCGAACGCTTCATTGAGACCGAGGATGGGATCGCGCGGCGCCATCTCGACGCTGGCGAACAACGACGTGGACATGCATTTCTCCTGACAGGGTTTGGCGGCAGAGGGTGAGACAATCGGGCAGATTTTACCGTAACCACTCATCGCCCCGACCGTGAAAGCGCCCATCACCGATTCGATCGCCTCCTTCGATGCCGAGAAGATCGTGCGTTTCGAGGGTTCGCCGTTCCAGTTGTATCAGCCGTATCCGCCGGCCGGCGATCAACCGACCGCGATCGAACAATTGGTCGAAGGTGTGCATGATGGTTTGAGCTTCCAGACCTTGCTCGGCGTGACCGGTTCGGGCAAGACCTACACCATGGCCAATGTCATCGCGCGGCTCGGCCGCCCGGCCATGGTGTTTGCGCCCAACAAGACCCTGGCCGCGCAGTTGTACAGCGAGTTCCGCGAGTTTTTCCCGCTCAATGCGGTCGAATATTTCGTCAGCTATTACGACTACTACCAGCCCGAAGCCTATGTGCCGCAGCGCGATCTGTTCATCGAAAAGGACAGTTCGATCAACGAGCACATCGAGCAGATGCGCTTGTCGGCCACCAAGAGCCTGCTCGAGCGGCGCGATGTGATCATCGTCGCCACGGTTTCGGCCATCTACGGCATCGGCAACCCCGGCGATTATCACCAGATGGTGCTCACGCTGCGGGTGCACGACCGCATCGGCCAGCGCGAGGTCATCCAGCGTCTGGTCCAGATGCAATACACGCGCAACGAGACCGATTTCGCGCGCGGCACTTTCCGGGTGCGCGGCGACACCATCGACGTGTTTCCGGCCGAACATGCCGAATTGGCGGTGCGCATCGAACTGTTCGACGACGAAGTCGAGTCGCTGCAATTGTTCGACCCGCTGACCGGCAAGGTCAAACAAAAGATTCCGCGCTTCACCGTCTATCCGTCGTCGCATTACGTGACGCCGCGCGAAACCATCCTGCGCGCCATCGAGACGATCAAGGCCGAGCTCAAGGAAAGGCTGGCCTGGTTTTACGCCGAGAACAAGCTGGTGGAAGCGCAGCGCCTCGAACAGCGCACGCGTTTCGATCTGGAAATGCTGCAGGAAGTCGGGCATTGCAAAGGCATCGAAAACTACACCCGGCATTTGTCGGGCGCCTTGCCCGGTGAACCGCCGCCGACCCTGGTCGATTACCTGCCGACCGATGCCTTGATGTTCCTCGATGAAAGCCATGTGCTGATCGGCCAGCTCAACGGCATGTACAACGGCGACCGCGCGCGCAAGCAGACCTTGGTCGAATACGGGTTCCGTCTGCCCAGCGCTCTTGATAATCGCCCGCTCAAATTCGCCGAATTCGAAACCAAGATGCGCCAAGGCGTCTTCGTCTCGGCCACGCCGGCCGATTACGAAATGAAGCGTGCCGGGCAGGTGGTCGAACAGGTGGTGCGGCCGACCGGGCTCGTCGATCCGATCATCGAGGTGCGGCCCGCCTCGACCCAGGTCGACGATCTGCTCGGCGAAATCACGCAGCGCGTCAAACGCGGCGATCGCGTGCTCGTGACCACGCTGACCAAACGCATGGCCGAGCAATTGACCGAGTATTTGAGCGACCACGGGGTGCGGGTGCGCTATCTGCATTCCGACATCGATACCGTCGAACGCGTCGAAATCATCCGCGATCTGCGCCTGGGCGCTTTCGATGTGCTGGTCGGCATCAACCTGCTGCGCGAAGGGCTCGACATCCCGGAGGTGGGCCTGGTCGCGATCCTCGATGCCGACAAGGAAGGCTTCCTGCGCGCCGAGCGCAGCCTGATCCAGACCATCGGGCGCGCGGCGCGCAACGTCAACGGCGCCGCCATCCTGTATGCCGACAACATGACCGAATCGATGCGGCGCGCCATCGGCGAGACCGAAAGACGGCGTGCGCGGCAGGTGGCCTACAACACCTTGCATGGCATCGTGCCGCGCGGGGTGGTCAAGGAAGTGCGCGACCTGATCGACGGTGTTTACGCCAACGACACCGATGCGCGCGAATTGCGCCGCGGCGCAGCGCAAACCCTCGATTACGAGACCATGTCCGAAAAAGAGGTCGCCAAGGAGATCAAGCGCCTCGAAAAACGCATGCTCGAACATGCGCGCAATCTGGAATTCGAATTGGCGGCCCAGGCGCGCGACGAATTGGCGCGCTTGCGGCAGGCGGTGTTCGGAGCCGGGCGGCCCGGCGACGCGGTCGATTCGGCGGCCTGAGCGCAGCCTGACCGGCGCATGACGCCGTGGCGTCAGATCGAACGCTCGGCGGCGGTGGTCAAGCCCCTTATCCCGGGCTGGGGTAGTGGACGCACTTTTGATGAAAAGTCTTATAAAACAAAAGCTTACATCAATTGTTACCTGATCTGCGTCACACCGGCATACAAAAAGTGCTTAATTGATGGGCACGAAGTCAGTAAACTTCAGTCTTTGAGTCCGTGCCGGGACGTTTCTTCTCTTTCGCGGACTGATCTCATCGACATCATGACCAAAATCCTCTTCGTATGTATGGGCAACATCTGCCGTTCGCCGTCGGCAGAAGGCATGTTTCGCACCATGGTGCGCGACGCGAATATCGAGCATCTCGTGAAGATCGATTCCGCCGGGACGCACAACTACCACGTGGGTGAAGCGCCGGATGCGCGCGCCCAGGCGGCCGCGCGCAAGCGCGGGGTCGATATTTCCATGCTGCGTGCGCGCCAGATCACGAACGAGGATTTCCGCGATTTCGACCTGATCCTCGCGATGGATTGGGAAAACCTGGCCTGCCTGCAGCAAATGGCTCCGCGCCAATACCAGCACAAGCTCATGCTGCTGATGCGCTTTGCGACCGACAACGAAGAAGCCACCGTGCCCGATCCGTATTACGGCGGCCCGGAAGGCTTCGAAAAGGTGCTCAACTACGTGACCGACGCCTGCACCGGCCTGGTCGATGTGGTCAAAAAGCGCGCACTGCAATACGCGGCCTGAAGCTCACCGTCCGCGTCGTGCTGCCTCACAAACAAAACCCGCTGATCGAGCGGGTTTTGTCTTTCTGGGGCTGCTCGGGGCTTTGTTCACGTCTTGATACCTCGAAGGACCCAATGACACCGATATGGTTTTGATCAATACTTGACTCTCATTGTCGGGCATCGTAAATTTGATCAAAATTGTCGGGAATTAATTGGCTCGCGTGGACTCTCATCTGCGTTGGTCAACTTGGTCGATGAAAGGGGAACTTCATGAGGCTGACTACCAAAGGGCGGTTTGCGGTCACGGCGATGATTGATCTTGCGCTGCGCCAAGACAACGGACCGGTCACGCTGGCGGCGATTTCCGCGCGCCAGAACATTTCGCTGTCCTACCTTGAACAATTGTTCGGCAAGTTGCGCCGGCACCAAATCGTCGACTCGACGCGCGGGCCGGGGGGCGGCTACAGTCTCGCCCGCAAGATGCAGGACATCACGGTGGCGGACATCATCTATGCGGTCGACGAACCGCTCGATGCAACCCAGTGCGGCGGCAAGGAAAATTGCGGCTCGGGCGTCAAGTACAACGACACCCAGCGCTGCATGACGCACGACCTGTGGGCCACGCTCAACGAAAAGATGGTCGAGTATCTCGACTCGGTTTCGTTGAAGGACCTGGTTGATCAGCAACGCGCACGCATGGCGACGCAACAAGCGCCGGGCGTGACCGTCGTTCAACAAGGCCGGCCCGTGGCGGTCATGAACACCGAGCCGACCAAGGTGCCTGCGACTTTTTGAGCGTTCACCAACCAGCAAGGCTTTAGCATGTCAGAAACCAGCCATTTCCCGATCTACATGGATTATTCGGCGACCACGCCGGTGGATCCGCGCGTGGTCGACAAGATGATTCCGTATCTGCGCGAGCATTTCGGCAATCCCGCGTCGCGCAGCCACGCCTACGGTTGGGATGCGGAACAGGCGGTCGAGGAAGCACGCGGCCATGTGGCGGCGCTCGTCAACGCGGACCCGCGCGAAATCGTCTGGACCTCGGGCGCGACCGAATCGGACAACCTCGCGATCAAAGGCGCGGCGCAGTTCTATAAGTCCAAAGGGCGCCACATCGTCACCGTCAAGACCGAACACAAGGCGGTGCTCGATACGGTGCGCGAGCTTGAGCGCCAGGGTTTCGAGGCGACTTATCTCGATGTCGACGCGAACGGCATGGTGACGCCTGAGGCGTTCGAGGCTGCGCTGCGTCCCGACACCATGCTCGCGTCGGTCATGCTCGTGAACAACGAGATCGGCGTGATCCAGGACATCGAGCGCTTGTCGGCGATCTGTCGCGACCGCGGCATCATCTTTCATTGCGATGCCGCCCAGGCGACCGGCAAGGTCCATATCGACCTCGAAAAATTGAAGGTCGATCTGATGACCTTCACCGCGCACAAGACCTATGGCCCCAAGGGCATCGGCGCCTTGTATGTGCGGCGCAAGCCGCGCGTGCGCATCGAAGCGCAGATGCATGGCGGCGGGCATGAGCGCGGCCTGCGTTCGGGCACCTTGCCCACGCATCAGATCGTCGGCATGGGCGAGGCTTTCCGCATCGCCAAGCTCGAAATGGGTGCCGAGATCGAACGCGTGCGCATGCTGCGCGACCGTCTGGTGGCGGGCCTGCAAGGCATCGAAGAGGTCTACATCAACGGTGATCTCGAACGCCGGGTGCCGCACAACCTGAATGCGAGCTTCAATTATGTCGAGGGCGAGTCCTTGATCATGGCGCTCAAGGGCCTTGCGGTATCCTCGGGGTCTGCGTGTACGTCGGCGAGTCTGGAGCCCAGCTATGTATTGCGGGCGCTCGGACGCAGCGACGAACTCGCGCACAGCTCGATCCGGTTCACGATCGGCCGTTTCACGACCGAACAAGACATCGATTACGCGGTGCGCCTGTTGCACGAGAAAATTCAGAAGCTGCGCGATCTCTCGCCCTTGTGGGAAATGTTCAAGGACGGGATCGATGTGAGCAAGGTGCAGTGGGCGGCGCATTGATGCCGCATTGACAGCACGAGAGGCAAGACTATGTCGTACAGCGAGAAGGTCATCGACCATTACGAAAACCCGCGTAATGTGGGTTCGTTCGAACAAGGCGACGAAGCGGTGGGCACCGGCATGGTCGGCGCGCCCGCATGCGGCGACGTGATGAAGCTGCAGATCCGGGTCAATGAGCAAGGCGTCATCGAAGACGCGCGCTTCAAGACCTACGGCTGCGGCTCGGCGATCGCGTCGAGTTCGCTCGTGACCGAATGGGTCAAGGGCAAGACGCTCGATCAGGCGCTCTCCATCAAGAACACCCAGATCGCCGAAGAATTGGCGCTGCCGCCGGTCAAGATCCATTGCTCGATCCTGGCCGAAGATGCGATCAAGGCAGCGGTGCAGGACTATCGCGTCAAGCACGGGCAACCCGCCGACACTGGTGCCACGGAGGCCGCATGAGCGAAGCGGTGCTTCACGGCGTGACGCTGACCGAAAAGGCTGCGCGCCATGTGCAGCGTTACATCGCCAAGCGCGGTCATGGCATCGGCCTGCGTTTCGGCGTGCGCACCACCGGATGTTCGGGCCTGGCCTACAAGCTCGAATTCGTCGATGAGGCCCATCAGGAAGACCAGGTCTTCGAAAGCCATGGCGTCAAGGTCTTCGTCGATCCGAAGAGCCTGGCCTACATCGATGGCACCGAGCTCGATTTCGTTCGTGAAGGGCTGAACGAAGGATTCAAGTTCAACAACCCGAATGCCAAGGACCAATGCGGTTGCGGAGAGTCTTTCCGCGTCTGAAGGCAAGGTCGTGGCTTCTTGACCAAGGTTTGAGAAACGAGGGCGGTGCGAGCCGCCCTTTTTCACGCGATGAACCAGAATTATTTCGAATTGTTCGGCCTCGAAGCGCGCTTCGATCTCGATGTGGCCGCGCTCGACAGCGCTTATCGCGAGGTGCAGGCACGTGTGCATCCCGACAAATTCGCCCAGGGCAGCGATGCCGAGAGGCGTGTCGCGATGCAATGGGCGACGCTCGCCAACGAGGCCTATGCCACGCTCAAATCGCCGCTCAAGCGCGCGCGCTATCTGTGCGAACTCGCGGGCGTCGACATGGGCATCGAGACCAATACCGCGATGCCGCCGCAATTCCTGATGCAACAGATGGAATGGCGCGAAGCCCTGGGCGAAGCGCGTGCCGCGCGCGATACCGGTCGGCTCGATGCGCTCGAGCGCGAAATCCGCACGAGCCGTGCGGCCGAGCTCGGCGCGCTCGAACGGCTGCTCGGCGCCGGTCAGGCGGCCGAAGCGGCGCTCCATGTCAGGCAATTGATGTTCATCGAAAAATTCGGCTCGGAGGTCGGCGATGCCTTCGAGGCCTTGCAGGCATGAGAATTGAATGCATCTGCCTAGACGCGGACGTTTTCCGACATAGGACCCAAGGCTGATGGCTCTACTACAAATCGCCGAGCCCGGCATGGCCGAAGCCCCGCATCAGCGGCGGCTCGCGGTGGGCATCGATCTTGGCACCACCAATTCGCTGGTGGCCACCGTGCGCTCCTCGGTTGCCGAGGTGCTGCTCGATGAAGAAGGGCGCGCGCTGCTGCCGTCGGTCGTGCATTACCTGCCCGACGGCAATGTGCGCATCGGGCACGACGCGCGTGCCGATCAGGCCAAAGACCCGCGCAACACCATCGTGTCGGTCAAGCGCTTCATGGGCCGCGGCCTGCGCGACATTGCCCATGTCGAGAACATGCCTTACGACTTCGTCGATGCGCCGGGCATGGTGCAACTCAAGACCGTGCAAGGCGTGAAATCGCCGGTCGAGGTATCGGCGCAGATTCTGGCCAAACTGCGCCAGCGCGCCGAAGACGTGCTCGACGACGAAATCGTCGGTGCGGTCATCACCGTGCCCGCGTATTTCGACGACGCCCAACGCCAGGCCACCAAAGACGCTGCCAAGCTCGCCGGCATCAATGTGCTGCGCTTGCTCAACGAACCGACCGCAGCCGCGGTCGCCTATGGTCTCGACAACGCGGCCGAAGGCATTTACGCGGTCTACGACCTCGGCGGCGGCACTTTCGACATTTCGATTCTCAAGCTCAGCAAGGGCGTGTTCGAAGTGCTCGCGACCGGCGGCGATTCCGCGCTCGGTGGCGACGATTTCGACCACCGGCTGTTTTGCTGGGTGCTCGAACAAGCCAAGCTCAGCCTGCTCGGCCCCGAAGACACGCGCTTGCTGATGATGAAAGCGCGCGCGGCCAAGGAAGCCTTGTCGAGCAAGCCCAGCGCGACCATCCAGGCGCGCCTGAGCGGCGAGGGCGTGGAAGGCACCTGGGTCAATGTGACCATCACCGCCGAAACCTTCGCGACCATCACCTCGCATCTGGTGCAAAAGACCATGGGGCCGACGCGCAAGGCCTTGCGCGATGCCGAGCTTGCGCCCGAAGACGTCAAGGGCGTGGTCATGGTCGGCGGCTCAACGCGCATGCCGCCGGTGCGCGCGGCCGTCGAGGCTTTTTTCGGCCAGAAACCGCATACCGACATCGACCCCGACCAAGTGGTCGCCATTGGTGCCGCGATCCAGGCCAATCTGCTCGCGGGCAACCGCGCGCCCGGTGACGACTGGCTGCTGCTCGATGTGATTCCGTTGTCGCTCGGGCTCGAAACCATGGGCGGGCTGGTCGAAAAGATCATCCCGCGCAACAGCACCATCCCGACCGCGCGTGCGCAGGACTTCACGACCTACAAAGATGGCCAGACCGCCATGGCCATCCATGTGGTGCAAGGCGAGCGCGAGATGGTCGCCGATTGCCGCAGCCTCGCGCGCTTCGAATTGCGCGGCATCCCGCCGATGAATGCGGGCGTGGCGCGCATCCGTGTGACCTTCCAGGTGGATGCCGACGGGCTGCTCAATGTGAGCGCGCGTGAAACCGGCTCGGGCGTCGAAGCGCACATCGCGGTCAAGCCCAGCTATGGCCTCAGCGACGATGCGGTCGCGCGCATGCTCGCCGAAAGCTTCTCATCGGCCCAGTCCGACATGGACGCGCGCAATCTGCGCGAACAGCAAGTCGATGCCGATCGCCTGATCCAGGCGACGCGCTCGGCGCTCGATCTCGATGCCGATGTGCTCGATGCACGCGAGATCGCCGCGATCGAAGGCTTGCTGGCCCAGCTCAAGGCGGTGGCCGGTGCGACCGACATCGAAGCGATCAAGCGTGCGACGCAAGCGCTGGCCGAAGGCACCGAGGAATTCGCCGCGCGGCGCATGAACAAGTCGATCGCGCAGGCCTTGGCCGGGCGCAAGGTCGACGAGATTGGTTGATATGCCGAAAATCACTGTACTTCCGCATCCCGACCTGTGCCCCGAAGGCAAGGTCATCGAAAACGCGCCGACCGGCAAATCGCTGTGCCGGGTGCTGCTCGCCAACGGCATCGAGATCGAACATGCCTGCGAAATGAGCTGCGCCTGCACCACCTGCCATGTGGTCGTGCGCGAGGGTTTCGACAGCCTGCCGCCGTCGGACGAAAGCGAAGACGACATGCTCGACATGGCCTGGGGATTGACGCCGCAATCGCGGCTGAGCTGCCAGGCCAAGATCCAGCAGACCGATCTGGTGGTCGAGATCCCGCGCTACACCATCAACCACGCCCGGGAGAACCATTGATGAAATGGACCGATACGCGCGAGATCGCGATCGCCCTCGTCGATGCGCATGCCGACATCGATCCGCGGGCGATCCGGTTCACCGACCTGCATCGCTGGGTGCTCGAACTGCCCGGGTTCAGCGATGCGGCCGATCATTCGAACGAAAAAATCCTCGAAGCGATCCAGATGGCCTGGATCGACGAAGCCGACTGAGCCGGCTTCGTCGCTGCGGCGTTCAGCCTTCGCGCTTCATGTGCGGGAACAGGATGACGTCGCGGATGTTGGGGCTGTCGGTCAGCAGCATGACCAACCGGTCGATGCCGATGCCGCAACCGCCGGTGGGGGGCATGCCGTATTCGAGCGCGCGGATGAAATCGGCGTCGTAATACATCGCTTCGTCGTCGCCGGCTTCCTTGGCCACGGCTTGCGCCTTGAAGCGCTCGGCCTGGTCTTCTGCATCGTTGAGTTCCGAGAAGCCATTGGCGATTTCGCGCCCGACGATGAACAACTCGAAGCGCTCGGTGATGCCGGGGCGCGTATCCGACTCGCGCGCGAGCGGCGAGACTTCGACCGGGTAATCGACGATGTAGGTCGGCTCCCAAAGCTTGGCTTCGGCAGTTTCTTCAAACAGCGCGAGTTGCAACGCACCCAGACCCACATGCGCGAGCGGCTTGACGCCGAACTTGAGCAGTTCGGCGCGTAGGAAGGCTTCGTCACCGAGTTGCGCATCGGTATAGCCCGGGTCGGCGTATTTGTGGATCGCCTCGACCACGGTCAGACGCTGGAACGGCTTGCTCAGATCGAGTTCGCGGCCCTGGTAGGTGAAGGTCGCGGTGCCGAGCGCATCGAGGGCCGATTGGCGGATGCAACGCTCGGTGAATTCCATCAGCCAACGGTAATCCGTATAGGCCGCATAGAACTCCATCATCGTGAATTCGGGGTTGTGCCGCGGGCTCACGCCTTCGTTGCGGAAATTGCGGTTGATTTCATAGACGCGCTCGAAGCCGCCGACCACCAGGCGCTTGAGGTAAAGCTCGGGCGCGATGCGCAGGAACATCTGCATGTCGAGCGCGTTGTGATGCGTGATGAAAGGCTTGGCCGCCGCGCCGCCCGGGATCGGATGCAGCATCGGCGTTTCGACTTCGAGGAAGCCGTGGCCGTTCATGTAGCTGCGGATCGCGGTGATGATCTTGCTGCGCGCGATGAAGGTGTAGCGCGTCTCGGCGGTCATGATCAGATCGACGTAGCGCTGGCGGTACTTGAGCTCCTGATCGGCCAGGCCGTGGAACTTGTCGGGCAGGGGGCGCAGCGATTTCGCGAGCAGGCGCACTTCGGTGCACTTGATCGACAACTCGCCCGACTTGGTCTTGAACACCTTGCCACGCGCCGCGACGATGTCGCCGATGTCCCAGCGCTTGAAGGCGTCGTAGGCTTCTTCGCCCACGCCGTCGCGCGTCACGTAAAACTGGATGCGGCCTTGGGCGCTGCCGCCCGAGCCGTCCTGGATGGTCGCGAAGCTCGCCTTGCCCATGACCCGGCGCAGCATCATGCGTCCGGCGACCGAGACATCGATGTCGGCTTTTTCGAGGTTCTCGGCGCTGGTGGCGCCATGGCGCTCATGCAATTGCGCCGCGCGGTGCGCGGGCACGAAATCGTTCGGGAAGGCGACCCCTTGGGCGCGCAAGGCCGCGAGTTTTTCGCGCCGCTCGGCGATCAGGTGGTTCTCGTCGATTTCTTGGCCGGCGGTCGGGGTGGGTTCGGTCATGGTCGGTTCCTCGCGCCTCGAGCGGCGCATGGAGTGCTTCAGTAATTGCGGATGTCGTCGATCTCGCGCGCGCCGAAATCTTCGCGTTCGAGGTAATTCAAAAGGCGGGCCGCGGTGTCGTCGGCCGTGGCGAGTTGCCCTTGTTCCTTGAGCGCATGAAAACGCTCGATTTGGGGAAACGCCGCCGGATCGCTGGCACGGATGGTCGCCTGCATCTGGGTGTCGATGACGCCGGGCGCGATCGAGGCGATGCGCACCGGGTGGGCTTCCTGCGCATTGTCGAGCTTGACGGTGCGCGCATGCATGTCGAGCCCGGCCTTGACCGCGCAATACACGCTCCAGCCGGCCATCGGATTGCGCCCGGCGCCCGACGAAATGTGCAGCACGCGTCGGTCGGCGGCCAAGCCGGCGGTGGCGGCCAGAAAGTGCGAGGTGATGAGCATCGGCGCCGTGAGGTTCACCGCGACCGAGGCGGCGAGCGTCGCGGCATCGAGCGCCTGATTGCGCGCCACAGGGTCCACCATGCCGGCGTTGTTGACGAGCACCCAGCGGCTAGCGTCGCGCGGCAAGGCGGCCAGAATCTCGTCGATCAGGCGCGCGGTGGCATCGAGGTCGGCCAGATCGATCGTTCGTGCATCGAGCTGGCAGCGGGCCTGGGCCGCGGCGTCGATCAAGGTGGCGATCACCCCGCCATGGACGAGGCCGTGGCACGCTGCCGTGCGCCGTTTGGCAAGCCTGCCGGCTCATTGGCCGACATCCGCGAAAAACTCTACAACCACATGTGGGACGACGTGGGCATCGTGCGTGACGCGGCGTCGCTCGCCCGCGCGGCGGGCGCGCTGGATGAACTGGAAGCGCAGCTCCGGTTTCTTGCCCATCAGGCGTTCGACCAGGTTTTCCGTGTTGTCACGATCGTCCGCGCCGATTTCCACCTTCAGCAGGGTGCGGTTGCCGGGCTTCA
>CAXBRX010000022.1:0-17655 GCA_963977835.1 uncultured Derxia sp. | reverse complement strand
AAGCGCTACGACGTGATCCTCGCCAACCCGCCTTATGTGCCCGAGGCTTCGATGGCGCGCCTGCCGCGTGAATACACCCACGAGCCACGCCTGGCCCTGGCCGGCGGCACCGATGGTCTGGACATCGTGCGCAAGATCATCCGTCAGGCCCGCGCGCACCTCAATCGCGGCGGCGTGCTGGTGGTCGAAGTCGGGCACGAGCGCCCAGCCGTCGAAGCGGCTTTCCCCGAAATGAACATGACTTGGCTGTCGACCTCGGCCGGAGACGACATGGTCTTCCTGCTGACGCAAGACCAGCTTCCGTGAGCCGATCGGCCGAGTCAGTCCGCAGGTTGAATCCACAGTGATCCGTTTTCAACAACTCGCGCTGCGCCGCGGCGCGAAGCTGCTGTTTTCCGGCGCCCAATTGCAGATCGGTCCAGGCGAGCATGTGGGCCTGGTCGGCGAGAACGGCAGCGGCAAATCGTCCTTGTTCGCCTTGTTCCGCGGCGAATTGCTGCCCGATTCCGGCGACCTCGATCTGCCGGCTTCGTGGCGCGTCGCGCATGTGGCGCAACACATTCCAAGCTCGGACCGTGCGGCCACCGAATTCGTCATCGACGGCGACCGCGGCTTGCGTGCGCTCGAAGCCGAGCTCGCGCATGCCGAAGCGGCCCACGACGGCGAACGCGCCGGCCATTTGCATGCGCAATTGGCCGACCATGACGCTTACACCGCCAAATCGCGCGCCGAATCCTTGCTGCTCGGTCTCGGGTTCCGGCCCGAGCAGCTGACCCAGCCCGTCGACAGTTTCTCGGGTGGCTGGCGCATGCGCCTGGCCTTGGCGCAGACCTTGATGGCGCCGTCCGATCTGTTGCTGCTCGACGAGCCCACCAACCACCTCGATCTGGATGCCATCGTCTGGCTCGAAGACTGGCTGCGCCGTTATCCGGGCACGCTGATCGTCATTTCGCACGACCGCGATTTTCTCGATGCCGTGGCGCAGACCATCTTGCATCTCGACGGCACGACCGTGAAACGCTACGGCGGCAATTACTCGACCTTCGAGCGCGAGCGCGCCTTGCAAGCCTCGGTGCAACAAGCCGCCTACGCCCGCCAGCAAGACGAAATCGAGCATCTGCAATCCTTCATCACCCGCTTCAAGGCCAAGGCGAGCAAGGCGCGCCAGGCGCAAAGCCGGGTCAAGGCGCTCGAGCGCATGGAGTTGATTGCGCCCGCGCACGCGGCCGCGCCCTTGCATTTCAGTTTTCTGGAACCACCCGGCAGTCCCAGCCCCATGCTGGTGGTCGAGGATTTGTGCTGCGGTTATGGCGACCGGGCGGTCGTCGAGCACGTCAATCTGGTGCTTGTGCCTGGGCAGCGCATCGGTCTGTTGGGCGCAAACGGCCAGGGCAAAACCACCTTGATCCGCACGCTGGTGGGCGAACTGCCCGCCCTCGGCGGCGAATTGCGTCAGGGCAAAGGCTTGCGGATCGGCTATTTCGCCCAGCACGAGGTCGATCGGCTAAGAGCGCAAGACACGCCGCTCGAACATTTGCTGCGCGTGGCCAAGACCATGAATCCGGGCGTGCGCGAACAGGAATTGCGCGATTTCCTCGGCCGTTTCGATTTTCCGGGGCCGATGGCGACCGCGCCCATCGCGCCTTTGTCGGGCGGCGAAAAGGCACGTCTGGCGCTGGCCACGATCGTCTACACCCGCCCCAACCTGCTGTTGCTGGACGAGCCGACCAACCATCTGGATCTGGAAACGCGGCACGCGCTGACGATGGCGCTCGCGCAATTCGAAGGCACGCTGGTCGTGGTCTCGCACGACCGGCATTTGCTGCGCTCGACCACCGACGAGTTTCGTCTGGTGGCCGATGGCCAGGTCACGGAATACGAGGGCGATCTGGACGATTACCGTGCCTGGCTGCTGGAGCGCACGGCCGAGCGTCGCAGCGCCCCGCAGGTAGCCGGCGCCGAATCGGCGGGCAGTCGCAAAAGCCAGCGCAAGGAGGAGGCTGCCGAACGTCAGCGCCTCGCCGCCTTGCGCAAGCCCATCGAGCGCGAAATCACCAAGCTGGAGAAGCGACTCGAAACGCTCTCCGCCGAGAAGACGGGACTCGACGCCCTGCTCGCCAGCGAAGCGATCTATGCGCCCGAGCGCAAAGCCGAACTCGCCGACGCGATGCGTCGCCAGACCGAATTACAACGCGAAATCGAACAAGTCGAGACCGATTGGCTCGACCGTCAAGACGCGCTGCAGTGGGTGCGGTGAATCAGGCGAAGCAGGGGCTGACCAGACCGCCACCGACCACGTTCAGTTCGGCGAGATCGAGCTCGACGACCACGGGGGCGACTTCGACGGCTTCAACGGTGGATTCGACGACTTGCGTTTCGATGGTGACGTTCATGGCAGGACTCTCAAGGAAATGTGAATTGGGAAGACGACGCTAAGCCGGGACTCAGGCGAAGCAGGGGCTGACCAGACCGCCGCCAACCAGACCGAGATCGCTCAGGTCGATTTCGGTGATGACAGCCTTGGGCGCTTGTTCAGCGGCTTGTTGGGCGGCAACTTCCTTGACTTCGAATTCAACGATCGTGTTCATGTTCATGCTCCGAGAAAAGATCTGAAAAAAACGGGAATGGGTGAGATGCGGATCAGGCGAAGCACGGACTGACCAAGCCGCCGCCGACGAGACCCAGCGCGCGCAGGTCGATCTCGACGATGGCATTGGGTTGTTCTTGGGCCACGACTTCTTCGTTGACGCTGACTTCCTTGACTTGCGATTCCGCGACGATGTTCATGACGATCTCCAGAGGAAAAACGGCTAAGGATTTGGATAAAGGGAATTGGTGAGAATCACGCGAAGCAGGGGCTGACCAAACCGCCGCCCACCATTGCAAGCTCGATCGACTTGAGCTCCACCACGGCAGCGTCTGAAGTTTGCGAAGACTGCGTCGGGCACAATTGCGGCGCTGAGGCAACGATGGCCGTGACATCTTTAACGAACTGATCCATGCGTAACTCCTTCCATAGCCCAAATCAAGAAAGCTGTGAAATGCATCACATCGGAATCGAGTATTAGCTAGTATTGCTCGCGTTCGCAATAGGCGAGATTCTGATATGCATGCCCTCCTCGACCGCTTGGTTGCACTACCTCAGCGCGCTGAAGGCGGGGCTTCGGCCGATCGCCCCGCGGTGGTGCTCGACCTCGCACGCGAAGTGCGCGGGCAGCTTTCCGCCCCCACTGCATCCACCAAGGAGTTTTTCCGGGATTGCCAATGCGCCATCGATTCGCTCGGCGCTGAGAACGCCGATCCCATCCTGGTGCAGGTGTTATTGGATATCGCGCAGTACTACTACGTCGTCGGTCATTCCCTGCAAGGCATCGAGGCTGGACGTATCGCGGTCGATCACGCGCGCGCGCTCGGCGACCACAACGTGCTGCGCCGCGCCCTCAACACCCACGGCATTCTTCAAGCGGACGCCGGCAACATTCCGGTGGCCATAGAGAGCTACTCCGAAGCGCTCGGTCTCGCGATCGAGCTGTCCGATCCGGTCGGCGAATGTTCTGCGCTGATCAACATCGGCAACGCCTTCATTCTTGCCGGGCAATATCAGGACGCAATCGAGTGTTTTGAGCGCTGCCTCGCCTTGGCCGATGAACACGCCGAGGTGCGCGCGTATCGCGAGATCGCGCTGTCCAACCTGGCCTTGGCCTGTCTGCATCTTGAAGATCTGCGCAAAGGCCTGCGGGCCGCCAAGCAATCGGTCGAAGGCAATCTGGAACCCAAGGATGCGACCGAGATGCTTCTGCGCGTCAACCGCGAGAACATCTACGCGCAATTGCTGCTGCAAGTCGACAGCCTGGAGCGCGCCAAGGAGCGCTGCGAAATCGCAAAGCAATATGCAGCGGCGTCGCGCTCCGAGCGTGCGGAACTCGCCGCCGCGCTGGCTGAAGGCCTGTATGAAGTGCACGCCGGCATGCTCGATGTCGGCATCTCGCGGCTTACGCGGGCGCTGGACAAGGCACGCAACCTGAACAGCAATTTGCGCGAAGCGCTCGTGGCCCTGGTTCGGGCGCACGAAATCGCGGGCAATCCCGAGCGCGCGCTGTCCTATTTGCGCGAGCTGCTGTTGCACACGCGCAAGTCGCAGCAGGAAAACGTGCTCCTGCACCACCGCCTGCACCTCGAAAAGCTCGATCGCGAATCCGGCGAAGACAAGCCGGCCTCCACGATCGTGCTCGAACGGCGCGAAGCCTTGCTGCGAGGCCAGTTGGCCGAACAAGAACTGATCCGCTCGCGCGTCGAAATGCTCGAACGGCTCGCCGTCACCGCGGAGCTGCGCGACGATTCCACCGGTCTGCATTCATATCGCGTGGGCCGTCTGGCGGCTTTGTTGGCGGCCGAGCATGGCTGCGACGAGCACACCCAGTTCATGGTCGATCTGGCTGCGCGCTTGCATGACATCGGCAAGATCGGCATTCCCGACGGCATTCTGCTCAAGCCCGATCGCCTGAATCCGGAAGAACGCCGGATGATGGAGACCCACACCACGGTGGGTGCCGATCTGCTGACGCAAAGCAATGTGCCGCATGTGCAGATGGCCGTCGAAATCGCGCGCCATCATCATGAATGGTGGGACGGTTCGGGCTACCCCGCCGGTCTCGCCGGCGATCAGATTCCACTGACCGCGCGCATGACGGCGCTGGCCGATGTCTTCGATGCCTTGACGCATCGTCGTCCCTACAAGGAAGCTTGGCCGGTGGCGCGGGCGCTCGAAGAAATCGCCTACCTGCGCGGCACGCAATTCGATCCGGTGCTGACCGACCTGTTCTTGAAACTGATCCCGCGTTTGCAGCGCGAGTTCGGTGACATTGACGAATACCTGGCCGAGAACGCGCGCCAATCGCCCTTCATTCAGGCCCGCCAGAAGATCTCGGCCACGTTGCGCCGGGTGAACGCGCAACGCAACGACAGCCGCCGCATCGACACTCAGCGCTGACTCTGCGCGCCTTCAGCCTTCAAACTGCCCGAGCTGCACGATGCGGTCGGCATTGCGCACCGTATCGGGCCGATGGCTGATGATGACCACGCCCATTCCCGTCGAGCGCAATTGCTCGACCACGCGTTGTTCGCGCGCCAGATCGAGCTGGTCGAAGGTTTCGTCGAGGAACAGCAATTGCGGGCGCCGGTACAAGGCGCGGGCCAATAGAACGCGCTGCTTCTGCCCGCCCGACAAGGCCGTGCCCAGGCTGCCGACGATGGTGTTGTACTGCATCGGCATCGCTTCGATTTCCTGATCGATCATCGCCAGGCGCGCGCATTCGCGGACCCGGGCCGGATCATGGTTCGGATCGAAGAAGGCGATGTTGTCTTCGATGGTGCCGACGAACAGATGATCGTCTTGCATGACGACGCCGATCCGCGCGCGAAATTGCGCCCGGTCCCAGTCGCGCAGATCGCGCCCGCTGGCCGATAGCTCGCCTTCGGTGCGGTCGAGCAGGCCCAGCAGTACCTTGACCAACGTCGTCTTGCCCGCGCCCGACGGGCCGACGATCGCAACCGTTTCGCCGGGCCGCACCAGAAAGTCGATGTTGCGGAACACCGGCCCTTCCACGCCATAGGCATAGCCGAGCTTGCGGCCCATGATGATCAGATCGCCGGCCGGAGGCTCGCCGCCGGTGGCCACTGGTGCCGGCTCAGGCTCGGCCAGGGCGATGTCGGCGATGCGCTCGGCATGCAGATCGAGCATGCGAAATTCGATCGATTTGTCGACCAGATTGATGATGCGGCCGATGAACAAGAGCTTGAAACCGAGGAAGGCGTAAAGCATCCCGACCGACAGAACGCCGTCGAGCACCGCGATCGAGCCGATCCAGATCACGGTGACATTCTCGATGCCGAAGATCAGCACATTGGCGGCCTTCTGGAACAAGGCCATGTGCTGGACCCGCACCTCGGCATTGGTCTGCGCGACCACATGGTTGAGGTAGCTCGACCGTCTTTCGGTTTCGCGCAGATTGATCTTGATGGCCATCATCCCGCGCAGCGTCTCGATGAAATGCGTCGACGCCTTGGCCTCATGGACCAGGCGCTCGTCGGTGGCAAGACGCTGCGCGCCATAGAACGCCCAGCGCAAGGCGCCGTACAAGGCACCGGCCACCATGACCACGACCGCGAGCGTTGCGCTGTACCAGAACATGAGGATCACGGTGGCGATCACCATGACGCCGTCGATCATGGTCTCGAGAAAGCTCATCGTGAGCGTGCGCTGGACCGCATCGACACTGCGAAAGCGCGAAACGATGTCGCCGATGTGGCGGCGCTCGAACCAGGCCAGCGGCAGCCGCATGAGCTGGCCGAACAAAGTGTCGAGCATGCGCAAATTGAGCTGGGTGCTGATATAGACCCCCAACCAGCCGCGCAAGGCCGTGACGACCGACACCAGCACGGCCAGCCCCGCGAAGCCGATACCCAGCACGGTGAGCAGATCGCGGTCACGTCCGACGACCACGCGGTCGACGACGATCTGCAGGAAGAAAGGCGCGGCAACCGAGAAGATTTCGAGCGCGAGCGACAGCAGCAGCACCTGGGCGACGACGGTCTTGAGGCCCGCGCCGACGCCCAGCAATTGCCAGGCACTGATCTTCTCGCGCTCGTCGCGCGGCCGGAACCCGGCGCTCGGCGCGAGTTCCATCGCGATGCCGGTGTAATGGTCGGAGGCTTCGGCCAAACGCATGACGCGCTTGCCATAGGCCGGATCGTGCAGCGTGAGCCGATCGCCGCGGACCTTGGTCAGCACGACGAAATGGTTCATGTCCCAATGCAGGATCGCCGGCAGCTTGACCTGGCCCAGGGCTTCGAGCGGCGCCTTGACCCCGCGCGCGGACATGCCCATGGCCTCGGCGATGGTGGCGATGTGCTTGAGCGTCACGCCTTTCATCGATGGCGCCAGGCGCAGGCGCATGGACGACAGATCGGTGCGCAATCCGTGGTAGCTCGCGATCATGGCCATGCAGGCCACGCCGCATTCGGGCGCTTCGCTTTGCAGGATGACGGGCGTGCGGCGGCCGAACAGACTCATCGCAGACGCTCCTTGAGTCCCATGATCGGCTCGAACAACCATTCGAGCACGGTGCGTTTTTCAAGCAGGATGTCGGCGCCGAGCAGCATGCCGGGCAACAAGCCGAACTTGCCGCCGTTGGCGCGCACGGTCTGCTCGTCGAGCGCAACATCGACGCGATAGACGGGTTCCTTCACCGTGATCGGCCCCAGGGTTTCGCCGGGCGCCCAGACCGTGCGGCTGACCGAGACGATGCTGCCGCCGTATTGGCCGAAACGCTGGAACGGAAAGGCCTCATAACGCAGCACCACGCGCTGGCCGGGCCGCACGAAGCCGATCGCGCGCGAAGGCACGAGCAATTGCGCGTGCAAGCCGCTGCCCTTGGGCAGGATGGTGGCGAGCAAGGTGTCGTCGGCCAAGGATTGCCCGCGCGTGATGGCGATGTTGGTCACGGTGCCGGTGATGGGCGCGCGCAGGACCGTCTCGCGGCGCGCCTCTTCCTGCACCAGGTTTTGTTGAAGCTCGCTTTGCTCGCGGTTGAGTTTTTCGAGATCGGCGCTGGTGCGCGTGCCCACCGTGGGCACTTCGGCGCGGGCCGCGCGCAGATCGCTTTCGATCTTCGATTGCGTGCGCTTGAGCGATTGCAGCTTCATGCGCTGGTCGAGCACATCGTCCGACTTCTGCTGGGCCACGATGTCGGACACGAATTTGTCATTGGCCAGATCGCGATAACGCGCCGCCAATTGCTCGGCCGAGACGATGCGCTGGGTCTGCAGGCGGATTTCGACGTCGGCCTGCGCGAGTTCCTTTTGCAGATCGTCGATGCGTTTGCGCAATTGCTCCGTCTGCTGCTCGCCCAGCGTGCGGGTCTGTTCCTTTTCGCGGTCGATCGTGGCCAAGCGCTGATTGAGCTCGCGCTCGACCGCGGCCGAGGCATTGCCGCCGGTCTTGGCATTGCGCTCGAACGACATGCGCGCGAGCGGCGCGCCGGCCTGCACCTCGTCGCCTTCCTTGACGAACAATTCGGCCACGGTGCCAGCCTCGGGGGCTGAGATGCGCGCTGCGCCCGAATCGAGCGCGAGGTAGCCCGACACGGTCTCGCGGCGGGCGTATTCGCCCCAGATCGAGAACGACACCAGCGCGGCCGCAAACGCGAGCGCGGTCACGGTGAAGATCCACATCGGTATCGGCCGCGCTTGCGACACTTCGCCGAACAGCTTCTCGCGCTGGGCGTCGATCGCTTCTTGTCGGAACAACTGCCGCATGGAGGGTGCCGGGGTGGTCAACGGGACGCGCGATTATGGCAGCACGCACGCAACACGCGAACACCCGTGCGTTTCTTTGGCGCGTCGGCGGTGCGTCAGTGAAAACCCGGTGGCGCACGCGAACCCGCTACGCGTCGCCAGGCGGCACTGAGCCATCGCGCGGGTCAGGACTGATCGTCGCCGATCAGACGCACCGCATCGGCCGCGGGCAAAGCCTGGACATCGCGCAACTTGCGTTCGATCGCCCGGGTGCGCACCTCGGCGCTGTCCATGGTGTTGAGCACCGTCTGCAACTGCGTTTTGCTCTTGGCGAGCACCTCGCCGAATTTGCCGAACTCGGTCTTGACCGCGCCCAGCAAATCCCAGACTTCGCTCGAACGCTTTTCGATCGCGAGGGTGCGAAACCCCATTTGCAAGGCATTGAGCATCGCGGTCAGGGTGGTCGGGCCCGCCACGGTCACCTTGAATTTGCGCTGCAGTTCGTCGAACAAGCCCGGCCGGCGCAGGATTTCGGCGTACAGGCTTTCGGTCGGCAGATACAGAATCGCGAAATCGGTCGTGTGCGGCGGTTCGACGTATTTTTCGGCGATGGTCTTGGCTTCCAGCCGGATGCGTACTTCGAGCGCGCGCGCGGCGGCTTCAACGGCCGCGGCATCGGCGGCTTCCTGGGCCGCCAGCAGACGCTCGTAATCCTCGATCGGAAATTTCGCGTCGATCGGCAACCAGACCGTGCGCGCGTCGGCGCCGCTGCCCTGCCCTGGCAGCCGGATCGCAAACTCGACCATTTCGCGTGACCCAGGCCGCGTGGCGACATTGGTCGCGTATTGGTCCTGCGTGAGCAAGTCGGCGAGCAAGGCCGCAAGTTGCACCTCGCCGAAGGTGCCGCGCGTCTTGACGTTGGTCAGCACGCGTTTGAGATCGCCGACGCCCTGGGCCAGGGTATGCATCTCGCCCAGGCCGCGTTGCACGGCTTCGAGCCGTTCGCTGACGAGCTTGAACGATTCGCCCAGGCGTTGTTCGAGCGTCGCATGCAGCTTCTCGTCGACCGTGCTGCGCATCTCGTCGAGCTTTTTCGCGTTGTCGGTCTGCAACTCGCGGATTTTCTGTTCGAGCGTCGTGCGGATCTCGGTCAGGCGCCGCTCGTTGGCCTCAGTCAGCTCGCGGATGCGCAATTGCTGTTGCTCGCCAAACCGCACCAGGGTTTGCGCAAAACTGTCGATCTGATTGTTCTGCTGGGTCGCGACGCTCGTCACCTGCGCGGCCAGCGTCTGCTGGAAGTTGGCCAGATGCGCGGCCAGCTCGGTGCGTTGGGCCTGGGCGCTTTGCGCAATGGCGTCACGCAATTCGCGCTCGGTGCGCTCCTGGCTGCGGTCGAGCGCATCGAAGCGCAGTTCGGTTTGGGCGGCACTGCCGTCGTCGCGCCGGCGCACCAGCAGCACGATCTGCAAAACGAGCACGATCGCGAGGGCGATCAGGACGAGGACGGGCAAGGCATCGGTCATGCGCCGATTCTATCCGCCTCGCAAAACAAACGAGCCCGGCGGCATCTGCCGTCGGGCCCGATTCGATGCTGAAAACCGCGCGATCAGTACTGGAAGACGTAATCGCCGGGAGCGTCGGGCAGGTTCTTGTCGCCCTTGAGCAGGCCCATGCGCGGCGGCTTGACCATTCCGGTCGAACGCGCAGCCATCCATTCATGCCACATCGGCCACCACGAACCTTCACGCGTCGGCGCCAGTTGCACCCAGGTGTCGGGGTCGACGTAATCGCCGCCCGCGGTGCGCGTGAGCACCTGGAATTGACGATGCGGATGGCCGGGTTCGCTGACGATGCCGGCGTTATGGCCGCCCGAAGTCAGCACGAAGGTGATTTCGTTGGGCGACAAGTGGGCTTTGTAAACCGACTTCCAGGGCGCGACATGGTCGGCGGCGGTGCCGACAACGAAATACGGGACATGGATGTCGTTGAGCCAGATCGGCTTGCCATCGACCTCGAAATGCCCGCGCGCCAGTTCGTTGCGCAGGAACAGCTTGGTCAGGTATTCGGTATGCATGCGGTAAGGCATGCGGGTCGCATCGGAGTTCCACGACATCAGATCGTTCGGATCGTCGCGGTGGCCCATCATGTATTCCTTGATGACGCGCGACCAGATCAATTCGTTCGAGCGCAGCAATTGGAAGGCGCCCGCCATCTGGGTCGAGTCGAGCACGCCGTGCTCCCACATCATCGCTTCGAGCATTGCGACTTCGCTCTCGGTGATGAACAGCATCAGGTCGCCGGCTTCGCTGAAATCGGTCTGCGCGGCGAACAAGGTGACCGAGGCCAGGCGGTCATCGTGCTCGCGAGCCATGGTGGCAGCGGCAATCGACAGCATGGTGCCGCCCAGGCAATAGCCGGCGGTATGAATCTTCTTCTTGGGGACGATGTTCGAAACCACGTCGATCGCGGCCATCACGCCATCGCGCCGGTAATCGTCCATGCCCAGGTCGCGGTCTTCGGCGGTCGGGTTCTTCCACGAGATCATGAACACCGTGTGCCCTTGATCGACGAGGTATTTGACCATCGAATTGTGCGGCGACAGATCGAGGATGTAGTACTTCATGATCCAGGCCGGCACGATGAGCACAGGCTCGGCATGGACCGAGTCGGTGCTCGGCGAATACTGGATCAGTTCGATCAGATGGTTGCGGAACACCACCTTGCCCGGCGTCACGGCGACCTTCTCGCCCACCTTGTACTCGGAAGCATCGGGCTTGGTCTGATGACGCAACACCTTTTGCGTATCTTCGAACAGGAACTTGGCGCCACGCACGAAATTCTGGCCGCCTTCGCGCTTGGTCGCTTCGATCACCTCGGGGTTCAGCCACGGGAAATTCGAGGGCGAGAACATGTCCAGCCACATGCGCACCGAGTTCGACACGATGCGTTCATTCTTTTCCGACACCCCCACCACGCCGGTCGTCGCCTTGCTCCATTGCTGCTCGGCGGTGACGAATTGATCGGCGATCACGTTGTACGGCCATTTGGACCAATCATTGGCCTTGAAACGGCGATCACGCGCATGCGGCGTCGGGGCTTCCGTCGTCGGCACGCGCGTCATCATGGCGGCACTGGCTTCCAGCGCCGCTTGAGAAGTCTTCTGGACGGCTTCGAACGCGCCGACGGCCAGCGACAATTGCTTGCCCGGCGAGATCGCCAGATGGGCCAGCCAATCGGCGAACGCCAGATGGGCGCCGATCTGCGAAATGCCGGAGGTGGCGCGCGCCAGATGGGCACGCGAGGTGCGATCCAGATCCGCTGCCGGGTCCGAGGGTTGCGTCGCTGCCGCACGCGCGGCGGTTTCGGGAGACGTCCTGCTGTCCATGGCCGTGCTTCCTTCGTCGTGTAGGTGTTGAGGGGACGGAATTCGGAAAATCAACCTTCGATGTGGTAGCCGCCGTCGATATAGACGGTGCCGCCGGTCATCGAACGGGCGTAATCGGTGGCCAGATAGGCGGTCGTCATCCCGACATCGCTGATGGTGACTTCGCGATGCATGGGCATGCGCTTGGCCGTGTTGTCCATCAGATCGTTGAAATTGGCGATGCCCGAAGCGGCGCGCGTCATCAGCGGCCCCGGCGAAATGGCGTGCACGCGGATCTTGCGCGGGCCCAGTTCATGGGCCAGGTAGCGCACCGAACCTTCGAGCGCAGCCTTGACCGGCCCCATCAGATTGTAGTTTTCAATGACCTTCTCGGCGCCGATATAGCTCATTGTGAACAAGGCGCCGCCCTTGGTCATCAAAGGCTCGGCCAGTTTGGCGACCCGGATGAAGGAATGGCAGGAAATGTCCATCGCGGTCAGGAAGCCGTCGCGCGAGCTGTCCACCAGGCGGCCGTGCAGGTCGGCCATGGGCGCAAAAGCGATCGAGTGCAGTGCAAAATCGATCTGGCCCCATTCCTTGCCGATGCGCTCGAAAACCGCTTCGAGCTGCCCTTCGCGGCTGACATCGCAAGGCATGAAAATCGGTGAAGCCAGGGCATTCGCCAGCGGCTCCACATAAGGCTTGGCCTTCTCATTCAGATAGGTGATGGCCACTTCGGCGCCCAGGGCGCGGAACGCTTCGGCACACCCGTACGCGATCGAATGCTCATTGGCGATGCCGAGCACGAGGCCGCGTTTACCTGCCAGGGGATGGGAATTCAGCTGGATCATGTGTTTCCTTTGCGTTGACGGGAAACACTATGCCGCACTGCGGCAATCCTGAAACCCGAATAACCCGGTGGATTACAGGCTATTCGGGCGATGCGGCGCGGCCATGACACCTAGGTGTCAGCCTGGTTGGTTACGCATCCAGTCGGCGGTCTTGGCAAAAGCCTGCTCCATGCGCGCCCGCAAAGCCGGTGTCACGGCGAGTTCGTCCATGGCCTGGCGCATGCACGCGAGCCAGTCGTCGCGTTCGCGGGTGCCGATCGGAAACGGCAGATGGCGGGCGCGCAAACGCGGATGTCCGTAGCGTTCCACATACAGATCGGGCCCGCCCAGCCAGCCGGACAGGAACAGGAAGAGCTTTTCGCGCGCGCCGTCGAGGGTGGAGCCATGCAGGCCGCGCAAATGCGCATACGCGGGTTCCAGGTCCATCAGATCGTAAAAGCGCTGCACCAAGGCATGTACCGCGTCCGCGCCGCCGAGCAAGGCATAGGCGGTTTCGGTGGGCGCGGCGGTGGGGTTGGGCGTCGGGTCGTTCATGCCGCGGATTGTACTGAGCGCGGCCCTTTACGCCTCGCGCAAGCTCAACATCGGTGCCTGACGTAACACGCGACGCAGACCGAGCACGGCCGCGAGCAAGGTGATGACGATCCCGGCCACCCCGCCGATCACGAACACTGCCGGATTGAACCCAAGCGAAAAATCGAAGACCAGCCGCGCCGCCACCTGCCCGATCAGGCTGGCGCCCAAGGCCGCCAACAGCCCGGCCAACAAGCCGAGCAGGCCGAACTCGATCCAGGCCGCGCGCGACAATTGAGCCTGCGTGGCGCCGAGTGCGCGCAACAGCGCCGCCTCGCGCACGCGCTCGTCGCGCGAGGCAGCCAGCGCCGCATACAACACCAAGACCCCCGCCACGACGGCGAAACCGAACAGGAATTGCACCGCCGAGATGACCTGATCGATCACGCGTTGCAACTGTTGCAGCAGCGTCCCGGTATCGACGATGGTCAGGTTGGGAAACTCGGCCAACAGCCGTGGCCCGAGGTCATGGTCGGACGGCATGCGAAAACTCGTGATGAAGTTCTGCTGCATGGATTCGAGCAGCGCGGGCGGAAAGATCACGAAGAAATTGACCCGCATCGAATTCCATTGCACTTCGCGCGCGCTGGTGATGCTCGCCTCCACGGTGTTGCCCGCCACTTCGAAGCGCAGCCGGTCGCCGAGTTTGAGATTCAAAGTCTTCATCAAGCCCGCTTCGACCGAAATCTCCTGCGCCGATGGTGCGAACCAGCGCCCTTCGACGATCTTGTTGTGATCCGGCGCGTCGGCGGTGTAGCTCAGATTGAACTCGCGTTCGACCAGCCGTTTGGCCCGGCCCTCGAATTGATCGGGCGTGATCGGCTGCCCGTTGATCGCGGTCAGACGCCCGCGCACCATGGGCCAGAGCACGGCTTCGGACAGTCCGGCACGCTTCAAGGCCGCGTTGAACGCCGCGCGTTGCTCGGGCTGGATGTTGAGGACATACCGATTGGGCGCATCGGGCGCCGCCGCACCGCGCCAGCCATCGATCAGATCATTGCGCGTGACCGTCAGCAGCAACAGCGCCATCAGGCCGATGGCGATTGCCACCACCTGCACGACCGTCGAGGCCGGACGGCGGGCGGTACCGGCCAGGGCAAAGCGCAACACGACCGAACCGCGCGCCAGCCGCTCGCGCCAATGGCCGAGCGCACGCAAAACGCCGTACACCACCAAGGCATCGACACCCAGGGCAAGCACGAAGCCGATGCCCGCGACCGCACCGAGCATCGGATCTTCGGCAAACCACCACAACAAAGCCGCGAAAGCTGCGAGCCCCAGTCCGTAGGTGAGCAGCACCGGAGCCTGCGGTGTACCGAGATCACGCCGCAACACCCGCACAGGCGAGACACGGCGCAATTGCAGCAAGGGTGGCAAGGCGAAGCCGATCAGCATCACGAGCCCGGTCACCACGCCGCGCAAAGCCGGCACCGGGCCGGCCGCGGGCAAGGCGATGCTGGCGAATTGGCCGAGCCAGCTCAACAACACGAAATGGCCGACAAACCCGATCAGCGCACCGACCAGGCTGGCCAACAAACCGATCATCAGGAATTCGAGGGTGAACACGGCGGTGATCTGGCGCGAGGTGCTGCCCAGGCAGCGCAAGATCGCCCAGGCGTCGATATGGCGGGCGACGAAGCGCCGCGCCGCCAGCGCGACCGCGACCGCCGCCAGCATCACCGTCATCAGCGCCACCAGCGACATGAACGATTGCGCGCGTCCGAGCGTCTGCTGCGCTTGCGGCCGTTCGCCCGCCTCGCTGCCGCCGGCCACGCTTTCGATGCGTTGCCCGTGCGCCAGCCGCGGCTCCAGCCAGCGCCGAAAGCCCGACACCGCCGACGCATCGCCGGCCACCATCAATTGGTAGCCGATCCGCGCGCCCGGTTGCAGCAAGCCCGTGGCGGCGAGATCGCTCGCGCGCATGAGCACGCGCGGCGCCAGATTGATGAAACCCGCGCCTCGGTCGGCCTCCAGCGTGACGAGGCCGGCGATCTGGAAACGCGCATCGCCGAGTTGTATCGGATCGCCCAGCGCCACACCCAAGGCACCGAGCAATTGCTCGTCGATCCAGACCGTACCCGGCGCCGGAATGCCGCTGGCCGGATGATCGGGTGCTCCGCGTGCTTCGGCGATGCGGATCGCTCCACGCAAGGGATAGCCTTCATCCACCGCTTTGAGACCGACCAATTGCGCTTGCGGGTCAGCCCCCGGGGTTGCGACCACCTGCATCGCCATCGACGGAAATTGAATCGCCTGCGTGACGGCCAGGCCGCGCGCCTGCGCCGCCTGCCGGTACTCGGGATCGAAGGCTTCGTCGCTGCGCACGACCAGATCGCCGCCCAGCAATTGCGCGGCGTCGCGCTCGAAGCCAGCTTGCAGACGTTCGACGAAAAAGCCGACCGAGGTCACGGCCGCCACCGCGATCACCAGCGCACCGACCAGCAGTTGAAGTTCACCGCCGCGCCAATCGCGCAGCAACATGCGCACTGCTTGCAACAGGTGTCGGCGCGAAGCTTCGAACATGGAATTGGCAATCAAAGGGCGGAGGTGGATGGAGTCTATTGCGCCCGAAAGGTTCGCGCGCATGCAAGAATCTTCTCACCTCCTGCCCGCCTGATTGGTCGAAGATGCCAGCACCGCACAAGCATAAATTCACCGCTGCATTCTTGGCGTTCGTCGCCGGCGGCCTCGGCCTGCATCGACGTTATCTGGGCGACCGCCGCTGGTGGTGGTATGCGCTCTGGCTGGTGATCGGCATGGCCGTGTTCGCCAGCGTGGGCAGCAAAGCCAATTTCTGGGTACTCACGCTCGCACTGCTGCCGGTATGGATCGGTTTTGCGCAATCCATGGGCATCGCCGTGGCCGACGACAAACGCTGGGACGCGCGCTACAACGCGGCCAGCGGCCGCACCAGCCGCAACGGCTGGAATTGCGTGATGCTCGCGATCGTCGTGCTATTGCTGAGCACGATCGTCTGCGTGACCGCCATCATCCTGTCGGCCCAGTACTACTACGAAGCCCAGCAGGAAGCCGCTCAACTCGCGCCCGACGGCAGCTTGCCCAGCACACCTTCGACAAAATAATTCATCCGCGCGAGGGTGTCGTCGGACATGCTGCCCTTGGCCTGCACCAGTTGCCCGGTATTGCTGCGGATTGCGCCCATGAACGGGTGCAGACGGCCGGACGCGATGTCACGCTGCCGCGCGTCGACCTGAGCCCGGATGTCAGGCGCCAGACGCGGATTGAAGCCTTGCAATTCGATCATGCCGTCGCGCACGCCGCCGAGCACACTGGTCGACGCCCAAGTGCCGTCGAGCACGCTTTGCACGGTCCGCGTATAGAACCCGCCCCATTGATGGGTGACCGCGACGAGTTGGGCATTCGGCCCGAAGCTCGCCATGTCGGAGCAATAGGCCACCGCCATCAATTTGCGCTCTTCGGCGAACTGCACCACGGCCGTGGTGTCGGTGTGGTGGGTCAGCACGTCCGCGCCCTGCCCGGCCAAGGCAATCGCGGCATCGCGCTCGCGGCCGGGGTCGTGCCAGGCGTCGGTCCAGACCACGGCCGTTTGAAACTTCGGATCGACGCTGCGCGCGCCGCGCGTGAAGGCATTGATGCCCTGGAGCACTTCGGGGATCGGAAACGCGGCAACATAGCCCGCGCGGTGAGTCTTCGTGCGCAGACCGGCGATCACACCGGCCAGATACCGGCCTTCGTAATAGCGGGCGTTGTAATTGCCGACATTGACCGCCGTGCGGTAGCCGGTGCCGTGCTCGAAGATCGTATTCGGAAATTCCTCGGCCACCCGCAAGGTCGGGTTCATGTAGCCGAAACTCGGCGTGAAAATCACTTGATAACCCTGGGCCGCCAGATCGCGAATCACACGCTCGGCATCGGTCCCTTCGGGCACATTCTCGACGTAATGCGAATCGACCTGATCGGCCAGGGTGCTTTGCATGGCGCGGCGCCCGCGCTCATGCTGGGTGGTCCAGCCGGCCTGCGACACCGGACTCACATAGACGAAGCCCACGCGCAACTTTTGGCCCGGCTCACGTTGGATGACCGGCCCCGCGATCGCGCGCGCGGCGAATGGAAGCAAGGGCACAGCGGCGGCGGCACGGACCAGCGCGCGCCGCCTGACCGCGGCGCCCGGGCTGTCCGGTACCGGTCACCTGGCGGCCCGATTTTCTCCCCGAAGGCGGCGCTTCCTTGCAGCGTCGAAGGAAAGGAGAAAGGACATGCGCTCTCTTTCAACCGTGACGATCACGTCGATTGCCGCCATGACCCTCAGATCCATCGCGGGCCACGCCCAGACCGCGCCGTCCGCCCAGTGCGGCGTCGAGACCTGGTCGACCGACAAGATGACCTACGTGTCGACGCCGTGCGCCGACGGCGAGACGACGGTGGAGAAGGCGAAGGCCGGTGAGCCGGCGGTGTCGGGAACGGCCGCCTACTGCGCGGCCCTGGTCAAGCGCTACGACGCCCCTAAACTGCGCCCGCCCTTTAACACTGCGGCGCGAAAAAAAGCGGGCTTCACACAAACAGAGTTGGATTATTTGCTGGGCTGATGTC
>CAXBRX010000021.1:0-17932 GCA_963977835.1 uncultured Derxia sp. | reverse complement strand
CGTGATACCAAGCAGCTTGATGCGATAGCCGAGTTCTTCGGCGTAGCGGATGTCTTCGGGCGTGAGCTGGGTGATGCCTTCGACGTAGGCCTTGCCGAATTGCACCGGAATGCCGAATGCGATCGCGCTCATGATCGTGAGCTTGTGGCCCGCGTCGATGCCTTCGATGTCGAACGTTGGGTCGGCTTCGGCATAGCCCAGGCGCTGGGCTTCTTTGAGCACCGTGTCGAAGGCCAGGCCTTTGGAGCGCATCTCCGACAGGATGAAATTGGTAGTGCCGTTGATGATGCCGGCGATCCATTCGATGCGATTGGCGGTCAGCCCTTCGCGCAGCGCCTTGATGACCGGGATGCCACCCGCGACCGCGGCTTCGAACGCGACCATCACGCCGTGCTCGCTCGCGGCCTTGAAGATCTCGTTACCGTGGGTCGCGAGCAAGGCCTTGTTGGCCGTGACCACATGCTTGCCGTTGGCGATCGCCTTGAGCACGAGGTCCTTGGCGATGCCATAGCCACCGATCAATTCGATCACGATGTCGATCTCGGGGTCGGTGACCACGAGATTCGCATCGTTGACGACACGCGCCGCACCACCCACGAGCTGGGTGGCACGCGCCACGTCGAGGTCTGCCACCATCGAAATCTCGATGCCACGGCCGGCACGCCGCGTGATTTCGCTTTGGTTGCGTTGAAGCACTTTGAAGGTACCGCTACCGACGGTACCGATGCCGAGCAGGCCCACTTTGATCGGTTTCATAACGCGCTGAGCTTTGGGTCTAGAAGTTAAGCGTGGCGACGGCGATAACCGTCGAGGAATCGTGCGATCCGCGCGATGGCGTCGCGCAAATCGTCTTCATGCGGGAGGAACACGAGCCGGAAATGATCGGGCTTGGGCCAGTTGAAGCCGGTCCCTTGCACCAGCAGCACACGTTCGGCCGTCAGCAGCTCGCCGATGAAGGCTTGATCATCTTCGATCGGATACAACTTGGGATCGAGCTTGGGGAACATGTACAGCGTGGCCTTGGGCTTCACGCAGGTCACGCCCGGAATCGCGGTGATGAGTTCATGCGCGAGATTGCGTTGGCGCAGCATGCGTCCGCCCGGCCCGACCAGATCGTTGATGCTTTGATAACCACCAAGCGCAGTCTGGATCGCGTATTGCCCGGGCACATTCGCGCACAAACGCATCGAAGCGAGCATGTTCAGCCCTTCGATGTAATCGTGCGCGGGACGCTTGTCGCCCGAGACGATCATCCAGCCCGCGCGATAACCGCACGAGCGGTAATTCTTCGACAGGCCGTTGAAGGTGATGGTCAGCACGTCTTCCGAGAGCGAACCGATCGACGTATGCGTGACGCCGTCGTACAGCACCTTGTCGTAGACCTCGTCGGCGTAAATGATGAGGCCGTGCTTGCGCGCGAGTTCGACGATCTCGCGCAGCAGGCTGTCCGGATAGAGCGCGCCGGTCGGGTTGTTCGGGTTGATGATCACGATCGCACGCGTGTTCGGCGTGATCTTCGCGCGCATGTCGTCGAGGTCGGGCAACCATTCGTTGTCCTCGTCGCACAGGTAATGCACGGGCGTGCCGCCCGACAGGCTCACCGCCGCGGTCCACAAGGGGTAATCGGGTGCTGGCACCAGCACTTCGTCGCCTGCGTCGAGCAAGGCATTCATCGACATGACGATGAGTTCAGACACGCCGTTGCCGATGTAGATGTCTTCGAGCGTGACGTTCTTGATCTGCTTTTGCTGGCAGTAATGCATGACCGCCTTGCGGGCGGCGAAAATGCCTTTGGAATCCGAATAGCCGGCCGAATTCGGCAGGTTGCGGATCATGTCGAGCTGGATTTCCTCGGGCGCATCGAAGCCGAACGCGGCCAGATTGCCGATGTTCAGCTTGATGATCTTCAGGCCTTCGTCTTCCATCTGCTTGGCTCGTTGCAGCACCGGGCCGCGAATGTCGTAGCAGACGTTGTCGAGCTTGGCCGACTTCTTGATCGGTTGCATGGTGTGTAAAAGCTTGGTTCTCAGGCGGCCGAACCGGCCGCAGCGGCGACACGACCGCTATTGCGGAGCATCGCCCTGACGCCCAGCACGGTCGGCCAAATGGTGTGTTCGTGGTTTCGTTCGGAATGAACGCGCATCCTGCGCGTATCGAAACGGTCTTCCGCCGCCAGGCGCGCAAACGCCAGCGACCCGGCATGCGGATCGACGACGTGCTGCAGCAGACTCGGGCGAGGAAGGCAATGCGTCATGATGGCAGCGCGAGCAGCCCCAAGGCGGCCAAGGCCCGGATGCTCGACGGGAATTCGAATGGGGAAACCGTATCAAGTGTAGCGGAATCGATGCCTGTTCGTGGGCCGAGGCACGTGCAGGCCCGGCCCCGCCGCGTGCAATAATCGAACGCAACATCCTTTGAACCACGCGCGCCCAGCGCGAAGAACTGCTCAGACCCGTGAAGCTGCATACGCCTGCCACCGGCTCATTGAATACCGTGACCGCCTACGGCGACGGTTACGTCGAAATCAACAAGGTGAATTTTCCGCACCCGGTGCTGTTCTTCCCCGAGGGCGAGGTGCAGCGCTGGCAGATCGATGCGTTCGAGAACATCGACGCCAGTGCGTTCGATGCCGTCATCGCGGCCCAACCGGCGGTGCTCATCATCGGCACCGGCGCAAAACAACGCTTTTTGCATCCGCGCGTCCTGGCGCGCCTGCATGCCGCCCGCATCGGGGTCGAGACCATGGACACCGGCGCCGCTTGCCGCACCTACAACGTGTTGATGGCCGAAGGTCGGCAGGTCGCGGCCGCCTTGCTGCCGAGTTGAAACCCAGCCGACCATGATTCCTTGCAGCCCCTTCGGAGAATCTCGATGAGCGAAAGCCACAGCCTGATCGGCCGTGAAGTACCGGATTTTGCGATCGCCGCCACCGGCGCGAAGACATTTCGCCTGTCCGAGCAACGCGGCAAGCATGTCGTGCTGTACTTCTACCCCAAGGACTCGACGCCCGGCTGTACGGCCGAAGGCCAGCAGTTCCGCGACCTGTACGACCAGTTCATTGCAGCCGGCGCCATCGTCGTCGGCGTCAGCCGCGACAGCCTCAAATCGCACGAGAATTTCAAGGCCAAGATGAATTTCCCGTTCGATCTGCTCAGCGATGGCGACGAAGCGCTGTGCACATTGTTCGGCGTCATCAAGATGAAGAACATGTATGGCAAGCAGGTGCGCGGCATCGAGCGCTCGACCTTCGTCATCGATCGTGCCGGCGTGGTGCGTTTCGAGCAGCGTGGCGTCAAGGTGCCCGGCCACGGCGAAGCCCTACTTGCGTTCGTGCGCTCGCTTGGGTAATGATGCATCCAATTTCATGGAATTCCGGCGCTCGCAATTGCACCCATTCCACCGCGCTGTCGATCGCGCACCTGATCGACGCTGCAGTCAGCCGCCCACGGGACACGCCCCCGTCGGCGGCTTTGTTGTTTTTTGCAGCCCCGCAGCAATGAATCGTTTCACTCCCTGAGGCCCTACCAGCATGCCCCTGCCCAAAGCGCCCACCAAGCCTGCCACTCTGTTGACCGACCTCGATTCCTCGACCCCGCGCGCCAGCGCCCGCAAACCCAAGCTCGAAGTGATCACGCCGGCGGCGAAAACCGCCGCTCCCAGTGCGACCGCGGTGTCTGTACCCGCCACACCGGCGGCGCTCCCGCAACGCGCGCCCGCACCGGCTCGGCCGACACCTGCCGCGCGTGCGCCCCAGACCGATAAACCCGCGAACACCGCACGCCCTGCGGCGGCCCGGAAAGCGCCCGCGCGCAGTCCCGTCAAGGCCAATCGCGTCGATGACGGCATCCAGAAGCTGTTCGTGCTCGACACGAATGTGCTGATGCACGACCCGACCTCGTTGTTCCGCTTCGAAGAGCATGACGTCTATCTGCCGATCATGACGCTCGAAGAACTCGACAACCACAAGAAGGGGATGAGCGAAGTCTCGCGCAACGCACGTCAGGTGTCGCGCACGCTCGATTCGCTGATCGAGGCGGCCGGGCATGAACACGGCATCGAAGAAGGTCTGGAACTCACGAGCCTGGGCAACAAGGATGCGACCGGCAAGCTGTACTTCCAGACCCAGATCGTGCCGAATCTGTTGCCGTCGGGCCTGCCCACCGGCAAGGCCGACAATCAGATCCTCGGCGTCGTGCGCGCGATGCAGGATCAGCGTCCCGATCGGCTGGTCGTGCTGGTGTCGAAAGACATCAACATGCGCATCAAGGCGCGTGCCTTGGGGCTGCTGGCCGAGGATTATTTCAACGACCATGTGCTCGAAGACACCGACCTGCTCTATTCGGGCTGGATGGCGTTGCCCGAGAGCTTCTGGTCCAAGCATGGCAAGGGCGTGGAAAGCTGGCAGCAACAAGGCCACACCTACTACCGCATCACCGGACCGCTGGTCACGAGCTTCCTCGTGAACCAGTTCGTCTATTTCGAAGGCCGCGATGGCGAGGCGCCGTTGTATGCGCAAGTCAAGGAAGTCACGGGCAAGACTGCGGTGCTCGAAACGCTGCGCGACTTCACCCACGGCAAGAATGCGGTCTGGGGCATCACGGCGCGCAATCGCGAACAGAATTTCGCGATGAATCTATTGCTCAATCCGGAATGCGATTTCGTCAGCCTGCTCGGCCAGGCCGGCACCGGCAAGACCTTGCTCGCGCTCGCCGCGGGCCTGGCCCAGGTGCTCGACACCCGTCGCTACACCGAGATCATCGTCACCCGGGCCACGGTGCCGGTGGGCGAAGACATCGGCTTTCTGCCCGGGACCGAAGAAGAAAAGATGGCTCCCTGGATGGGCGCCTTCGACGACAACCTCGAAGTCCTGCTTGGCGGCGGCAATACCGGCGGCGCCTATCTCGGTGGCGGTTCGGGCGGCAATTTCGGCGGCGATTGGGGCAAGCAGGCCAGCGCCGACATGCTGCGCTCCAAGATCAAGATCAAGAGCATGAACTTCATGCGCGGGCGCACCTTCGTCAACAAGTACCTGATCATCGACGAAGCGCAAAACCTCACGCCCAAGCAGATGAAGACTCTGATCACGCGCGCCGGTCCGGGCACCAAGGTGGTGTGCCTGGGTAACATCGCCCAGATCGACACGCCCTACCTGACCGAAGGATCGAGCGGCCTGACCTATGTCGTCGACCGCTTCAAGGGCTGGCCGCATGCCGGGCATATCACCCTCGCACGCGGCGAACGCTCGCGGCTCGCCGATTACGCGTCCGAAGCGCTCTGATCGCTTAAGCCCCCCCAAAAAAAACGCGGCCCGCAGGCCGCGTTTTTTCTTGCCGGATGCAGCAATCAGAAGCGATAGCCGACGCCGACAGCAGCGATGATCGGCGAAACCTTCAGTTCGGTCAGCTTGGAACCTGCGGACTTCACATCCACCTTGATGTCGATGTACTTGACGTCGACGTTGACCGACCAGTTCTTGTCGATCTTGTAGTCCATGCCGACTTGCACCGCCGGGCCAATGCTCTTTTGTTCGACGCCCAGGTGGTACACCGAATCGACCGCCGGGTCGAACTCGGCGCCCCAGACGCGGGTGTAGTTGATACCGGCACCGACATACGGGTCAAATTGACCATCGGGCAGGAAGTGGTATTGCGCGAGCAGCGTCGGGGGCAGTTGCTTGATCGAACCGATCTTGGTGCCGCCGAGCGTCACGTCATGCTTTTGCGGATAGGTCAGGATCAATTCCGCAGCGATGTTCTTCGTGAAGAAATAGCTGATGTCGACTTCCGGAAAGACCTTGTCGTCAAGCTCGACCTTGCCGAGCGAGAGCGAGGGCGAATTGCCGTTGTCGTTCTGCATCGAGACGACACGACCACGAACAAGCCATTGACCATCATCAGCCTGGGCCACGCCCGCCGACAGAAGACCAACCAACGCTGCGCCGAATACTGCTGCTTTCATGGACACCTCCTCTGTGGAAAAACAGAGCAAGTCTGCGCAGCGCCATTCCCACACTCTTGACAGGGGTCAAGCGCATGACAGATTTGTGTTGGTGTGCAACATGCCTTGATGAAGCTCACTCAATTCGTCGCCAGGCAGCCACAGTCCCGATGACTCAAGTAAAAACTAGGAACGAGACCTCGAATCCGGGATGGTTTCCCCCGAACTCGATACGTGAACTGTCCGAGTGTCTTAACGCAAATTGACGACTAAACTGCCAGCATCCGATTGTTCTGGACTGCAGCCGCTTTCATGGCCTATCGCGTTGAAATTCGTCCGCCGGACGCCCCCGTCTATTCGCTCGCTCGCTTGTTCGATGACTTCATCGAAGCCTGCGACGAAGGGACTTCCTATCGTCATGCGCCGTTGTATGCGCGCTTCGACGTGAAATCGGTGGATGCAAAGCTCGCCTCGCATCATTTCGCCCAGCGCGCCGCATTCGAGGCTGCGCATCCGGCACCGCCCACTTTGCCCAAGCCCATGGCCACCGATGTCATGGTGGCGCGCTACGTGCGCGACAACGCGCGCCGGGCACGGTGACGTCCCCACAGCGGTTCGGCGTCGCCCTGCTGTGGCTTCTGGGTGGCGTGCACGCCGCCTACGCGGGCGTCGAAAAAACCACCGTTCCGTGCGATGACAAGATGTGCTTGTGGGAACGGCCCATGGTCGCATCCGTGAGCGCATGGCAACTCGATGCCGATCGCAGCGCCCGGCTGCGTACCGCGATCTACGTGCTCGCCGATGACCATGGCGCCCAACCCGAGGCGACGGCACATGTCATGACGCAGGCATTTGCGCGCCCCGCGGGTGCGCGTCTGGAAGACTTCATCATCGCCGAGCGCGACCGACTGCTCGGACCATCGCTCGACATGCAAGTGCATGAGGTAAGCGCCGTCCAGGATGGCAGCGGCGCCCGGCTGCCCGCGATCGAGATTGCGCCGCGCGCCGAGCGCTCGGGCGCGGTGCAGACGGTGGTGTTTGCGCAAGATGGCGATTACTTCGTGACGCTCAGCTACAGCGCCACCTCGCGTGAGGCGCATCGCGCGCATTGGCGCGATTTCACCCGCTTCGTCGCGGCCTACAGGGCCGACAAGGCAAGCGTCAGCGCACCGCCGGGCAAGCGGGCGAAGCGCTGAACGCCCCGCCCGCCAGCACCGCTCACGGCAGGGTCTTGGAAACCAGTTGAATCTTGCCGTCGGTGCGATGGATGCACGACTCGGCATAGACCACATAACCGCGGCCGACCATCGCCTGCTCGCTCGGAGCGGGCAAAGGCACGGCCTTATTGAATGCATCGAGCGCCGCTTGGTCGAGCTTGGGTTTGCTCGACGAGCGCACCACCCACACACGCTCGGTCGTGCCATCGGCGCGTACCTGCACGCCAACCACCGTCAGCCCCGCGATCTTGGCATCAGCCGGACGCTTGAGGTTTTTCTTCTCGACATTGGCATTGGCCTTCGCGATGCGTTCGGCCGCCTCGACCTTGTAGACGTTGACGTCGGCCGGATCGGGTTCGCGCGCCACCACCGGCGCGGGTGCGGGGGCCGGCGCAGGCGGTGCTACCACCACCGGTGCCGGCGCAGGTGCGGGAGCGGGCGCAACCGGCGCAGGGGGCGGTGCCTTGGGGGCTTCGGCGCAGGCACCGAGGAAGGCGACGAGAACGAGCGGCAAGGCTAGACGATTCATATTCGTAATCTCCTGAGAAAACGAACCGATTCTAGCCATGCGCGCGCACGACGCTAAGCACTTCTTGAAGTGCGCTGGCGTAATGCCTCATACAGGCATACGCCACTGGCAACCGAGACGTTCAGACTTTCTACCGCCCCTTGCATCGGAATTCTGACGAGTTCGTCGCAATGCTCGCGTGTCAGGCGACGCATGCCCTCGCCTTCGGCGCCCATCACGATCGCCAAAGGGCCGGTCAGATCGGCCTCGTACAGTGATTGCGGCGCATCGTCGCTGGTGCCCACCAGGCGCACGCCAGCGTCCTTGAGTTCACGCAACGCACGCGCCAGGTTCGTGACCACGACATACGGCACCGACTCGGCCGCCCCGCTCGCCGTCTTGGCAGCGATGGTGTTGAGCCCCACCGCCCGGTCCTTGGGTGCCACCACCGCGTTCACGCCGGCACCGTCGGCCACGCGCAGACAAGCGCCGAGGTTGTGCGGATCGGTGATCGAATCGAGCACCAGCAGCAACGGATTCGCACCGGCCAGATCGAGCACCTCGCCGATCGACAAAGGCAGGCGCAATTCCTCGACGATCGCGACCACGCCTTGATGACGATCGGAGCCCGCGAGACCGTCCAGGCGAGCGCCATCGACGGGAATGGCTTGCACGCCGAGCGCAGCGGCGCGTGCCAGAAAATCGAGCATGCGCCGATCTTTGCGGCGCGCCTCGATGTACAACTGATGGACAGATTTGGCGTCGTGGCGCAAACGCGCCGCGACCGCATGAAACCCGAACAGGGTCTTACGTGAAGCCGTCATGCTGGATTCCTATTGATCAACGACGCCGACGCCCGCTCGCGCGCGCCGCCTTGCGCGAAGCCGCGCGTTTGTCTTTGGCCAGAGCGCCCTTGCGCGCGGCGCCCGCCTTCGCATGGCGCTTGCCCGCCGGTTCGGTTTCCGGTGCCTTGCGCGCGGGCGCAGCCTTCTTGCCCGAGGTGCGCTTGGGCGCAGTCGGTTCGGCACCTGCGCCGGGACGCTGCAGATCGCGCACGATCTCGTCGTAACCGGTCGCCCGCACCAGGCGGAATTCGATCTTGCGCCCTTCGATGTCGACGCGGCTGACCTGCACATGGATCTGGTCGCCCAGGCGATAGCGCTGGCCAGTGCGCTCGCCGCGCAATTCGTGCAAGGCCTCGTTGTACTGGAAGTACTCGACCCCCAGTTCGCTGACATGCACCATGCCTTCGACGTACAAGGCGTCGAGCGTGACGAAGACGCCGAACGGCGCCACACCGGAAATGGTGCCCGAGAATTGCTCGCCGACACGCTCACGCATGTAAAAGCATTTGAGCCAGGCTTCGACATCGCGGCTCGCATCGTCGGCACGACGCTCGTTGGCCGAACACAGCATGCCAAGCTGCACCCAGCGCTCGTGCGCCTCGGCCTGGACCTGCTTCTTGCGCGATGCACGCGAACGCATGTCGGTGGTTTCGGGCGGCTCTTTCTTGAGCGGCCCGACGCCGGCCGGCGCATCCGGCACGTATTGCGTGTTGGCCAGAATGGCCTTGATCGCGCGATGCGTGAGCAAGTCGGGGTAACGACGGATCGGGCTCGTGAAATGCGCGTAAGCCCCGTACGACAAGCCGAAATGCCCGGCGTTGTCGGGCGAATAGATGGCTTGCTGCATCGAGCGCAACAACACGGTTTGCAGCAGCGGCGCATCGGCGCGCGGCTTGATGCGCTCCATCAATGCCGCATAGTCGCTCGCCTGCGGTTCATCGCCGCCAGCCAACGTCATGCCGATGGTCTTGAGGAAGGCGCGCAGATTGGTCAGTTTCTCGGGCGTCGGCCCTTCGTGAACGCGGAACAGCCCCAGATGCTTGGCGCGCAGCATGAAATCGGCCGCGCAGACATTGGCCGCCAGCATGCATTCCTCGATGAGCTTGTGCGCGTCGTTGCGGGTGCGCGGCACGATCTGCTCGATCTTGCCGACCGAGTTGCAGATGATCGCCGTTTCGGTGGTCTCGAAATCGATCGCACCGCGCGCCTGACGCGCCCGCGCCAGGGCCTTGAACAACGCATAGGCCGAATGCAAATGCGGCACCAGCGCGGCGCGGCGCGGCGGCAATTGCGCGGCAAATTCCGGATTGCTGAGGATGCTCCAGACCTCGTTGTAGGTGAAGCGCGCATGGCTGTGCATCACCGCCGGATAGAACTGGTAGGCACCGACATTGCCTTCATCGTCGATCACCATGTCGGCCACGAGGCACAGCCGGTCCACATCCGGGTTCAACGAGCACAAGCCATTGCTGATCTTCTCAGGCAGCATCGGAATGACGCGGCGCGGGAAATACACCGAGGTGCTGCGTTCGATCGCATCATGATCGAGCGCGTCTCCGGGCGTCACGTAATGGCTGACGTCGGCAATCGCCACCAGCAACCGATACGACTCGCGCCGATTCTTGCCGCGCCCGGTGACCATGGTCTCGACGTAGACCGCATCGTCGAAATCGCGCGCGTCTTCGCCGTCGATCGTCACCAGCGGCACATCGCGCAAATCGACGCGACCTTTCAGATCGCGCGGCTTGACTTCGTCGGGCAAGCGCGCCGCCAATTCCTTGGCCGCGTCCGAGAACACATGCGGCACATCGAACTTGCGCACCGCGATTTCGATTTCCATGCCCGGATCGTCGATTTCGCCAAGCACCTCGACGACTTTGCCGATCGGCTGCGAATACCGCGAAGGCTGCTCGATGATCTCGACCACCACGACCTGGCCCGGCTGGGCCGCATGATGTTCGGATGGCGGCACGAGAATGTCGTGCTTGATGCGCTGGTCTTCGGGCACGACCACGAACACGCCGCGCTCGCTCAAGAAACGGCCGACCAGGCGGTTGGTTCGCCGTTCGGTGACTTCGACGATGCTGCCTTCGGGCTTGCCGTTGCGCCCGGCGCCGACGATGCGCACCAGCACACGGTCGCCGTGCAGCACCTTGAGCATTTCCTTGGGCGACAGGAAAACATCGGGCGAGCCGTCGTCGGGCACACAGAACCCGAAGCCGTCGCGGTGTCCGCTCACGCGCCCCGCGATGAAGTCGAGTTTGGTCGCCAGCAGCAGCACGCCCTTGCGGTTGGGCAGCAATTGGCCGTCGCGCTCCATCGCGGCGATGCGGCGCTGAAAGCCTTCCATTTCGTTGGGTTTGACGCCCAGTTGTTTGGCCAGTTGCCCAGGGGTCAGCAAGGATCGGGAGGCGCGCAGCGCGGCCAGGATTTCCTCGCGCGCGGGCACCGGGTAGTCATAGGCGCCACGGTCGGCGCCAGAAGGGATTTGAGATTCGTTGATCAATTCGTTATAATTAGCGGCTCTTTGCACCGCTGAATGATTTTTAAAGTTTCAGTTGATTCATCGGTGCCCACCTGCCCAGGTGGCGAAATTGGTAGACGCACTAGGTTCAGGTCCTAGCGGTGGCAACACTGTGGAGGTTCGAGTCCTCTCCTGGGCACCAGAATACAAGGCCTCGGTTGATCCGAGGCCTTTTTCTTTGTGAGCGTTCAGTCTTGCTCCGGCGTCGGTTTGCTCGCGCCGTCTTCGCGCCGATGCGTCGCCCGGCGAATCAGGGTTTCGGGCCGCATGTTGTCGTACAGCTCGAACGGTTGATGGATCCACGGATTGGTCGGCAGCATCTGCACGGCGTAATCCGGGGCGTAGATCGAATGGCCCTTGTGCCAGAGCACCGCGGTGCGGATTTCCTCGATCTGCGGATACTTCTGACGCAGATGCTCGAGCACTTTGACGATGGTCTTGCCGGAATCGGCCATGTCGTCGACCAGCAGGAGCTTCTTGCCCATCGAAGGCGTCGCCGACGTGAAATGCTCGGCGATCATCAAGGTGCTCTGGGTCGTACCGGCATTCTCGCGATACGAGCTCGTCGTCAGGATCGCCAGCGGCTTGTCGAACACGCGCGAGAACACATCGCCGATGCGCAAACCGCCGCGCGCCAGGCAAAGAATATGGTCGAACTCCCAGCCCGAATCGTGGACCTTGACGCAAAGGTCTTCGATGAGATCGTGGTACTGGTTCCAGGTGACGTAAAGATCCTTCATTGCAGGCTCACTTGAACGGATGGCGGCGCAGGATGGTCTGGTCGCGATCAGGCCCCGTCGAAATCATGTCGACCGGGGCGCCGCAAACCTCGCCCAGGCGCTCCAGATAACGGCGCGCATTCGCGGGCAAGGCGTCGTACTGCGTCACGCCCACGGTCGATTCCGACCAGCCCGGGAATTCTTCGTACACCGGCTCGCAGCCTTCGACGTTCTCGGCCCCGAACGGCAGGATGTCGACCGCCTCGCCATTGACCTTGTAGCCGACGCCGAGCTGGATCGACTCGAAGCCATCGAGCACGTCGAGCTTGGTGATGCACAGGCCCGAAACCCCGTTGAGCTGGACCGAACGGCGCAGCGCCGCCGCATCGAACCAACCGCAACGGCGCGGACGCCCGGTGACGGAACCGAATTCCTTGCCGACCTCGGCGATGCGCTTGCCAACGTCGTCGAACAACTCGGTCGGGAACGGGCCCGAGCCCACGCGCGTGGTGTAGGCCTTGGTGATGCCGAGCACGTAATGCAGACGCTGCGGCCCAACGCCGGCGCCCGCGCAAGCCGCGCCGGCGACGCAATTCGAACTCGTCACGTACGGATAGGTGCCGTGATCGACGTCGAGCAACGAGCCTTGCGCGCCTTCGAACAACAGGTTTTCGCCACGCGCATTGGCTTCGAACAACAACCGCGACACGTCGGCCACCATGGGCCGCACGCGCTCGGCCAGCTTGAGCGTGCTTTCGTAGGTTTCGTCGAACGAGACCTCGGGCGCGCCCAGATAGGCCTTGAGCACGAAGTTGTGGTACTCGAGCACTTCACGCAGACGCTCGGCGAAGCGCTTGGCGTCGAACAGATCCTGCAGACGGATCGCGCGGCGCGCGACCTTGTCTTCATAGGCCGGGCCGATGCCGCGGCCGGTGGTGCCAATCTTGGCATCGCCGCGCTTGGCTTCGCGCGCACGGTCGATCGCCACGTGATACGGCAGGATGACCGGGCAGGCTTCCGAAATGCGCAGACGCGACGACACTTCGACGCCCGCGCGTTCGAGCTCGTCGATTTCGGTCAGCAAGGCCTCGGGCGACAGCACCACACCGTTGCCGATGTAGCAGGTCACGCCCGCGCGCATGATCCCCGAGGGAATCAGACGCAGGATGGTCTTGCGGCCCTGGATGATGAGGGTATGGCCCGCATTGTGGCCGCCCTGGAACCGCACCACGCCTTGCGCGTGATCGGTCAGCCAGTCCACGACCTTCCCTTTTCCTTCGTCACCCCATTGGGTGCCGATGACGACGACATTCTTCATGAGTCACTCGATCCGAAAAACTTTCCAAACACCACCGGACAAACGCAATTCCCGGTCGCACGCATATTCGTCCGGCGCATCAGGACGCTCGGGCAGGCTTTGCACGACGATCTCGCCTTGCGCACGCAAGGCGGAAATCGCCTCGCGCAAGTTCGCCTCCAGCCCCCAGGGCGCGCGGATGGCGGGCGCGATCGGCTGATCGGGGCTCGCGAACGCCAATTCGCGCAAGTCCAGCGAAAACCCGGTGGCCGGACGCGCGCGGCCGAAAGCGCCGCCCACCTGATCGTAACGGCCACCGCGCACCAGTGCACCCGTCGCGCGCTCGCCATAGACCGCGAACATGATGCCGCTGTGATAGGCATAGCCGTGCAACTCGCCGAGATCGACGCCCACCTGCGCGCTCGGCAGCACCGACACCAGGCGCGCGAGCGCATCGAGCGCAGCCTCGATCTCGGGCAGACGCGGCAAGGCGCGCCTAGCCTCGTCGATCACTTCGGGGCCGCCGTACAGGCCGCACAGCACGATCAAGGCTTCGCGCACACGGTCGTCGATGCCCGCGAATTCGCGCAACGAGGGCACGTCCTTGGCGCGCACCAGCGCGACGAGCGCCTCGGCCTGGTCGGCACCGAGCTGCGCCTGGCCGAGCAACGCACGCAGCACGCCCATGTGCGACAGGTCGATGCGCACATCGCGGTTGCCGCCCGCAGCCGCGGAGGCCAGCGCGAGTTCAGCCACTTCAATGTCGGCCTCGATCCCCGGATGTCCGTACAACTCGGCGCCCACCTGCAACGGCTCGCGCGTCGCATGCATGTCGCGCGGCAAGGTATGCAGCACGCTGCCCGAATAGCACAGGCGCACCACGCCCTTGCGATTGAGCAGATGCGCATCGATGCGCGCGACCTGTGGCGTGAAATCGGCACGCACGCCCATGGTCTTGCCCGACAACTGGTCCACCAGTTTGAAGGTGCGCAGATCGAGGTCGTGCCCGGTTCCGGTGAACAGGGAATCGAGATATTCAAGAAGCGGAGGAATGACCAGTTCGTACCCATAGCTGCGATAACGATCGAGCAAGGTACGGCGGAGGTCTTCGATCCTGCGCGCTTCGGCAGGCAGCACATCGGCGATGTGCTCGGGTAGAAGCCACTTGGGCATGCGCTACGGCCCGGACTTCTCGGGCGAAAAACACAAAGTGCGTATTGTAGTGCCTTACGCCACCACGACGAAGATCAGACTGCCGAGCAACAGCGCCATCAGGCCGAAAAACCGGATTTGACCGTCAGTCAGTTGCGTCAGACGCTGAAAACCCTGGCGCCAGGCGCTGGGGGCCACGAACGGGACGATGCCTTCGATCACGAACATCAGGCCCAGCGCCAGCAGCAAGGTGGAAGCGTCCATGCAGGTTCCCGGTCAGCGCTTGCCGCCGCCGGACTGCTTCATGTAGCGGAAAAACTCCGCCGACGGGTCGAGCACCATGACGTTGCTCTTGCTGTCGAAAGTCTTGCGATAAGCCTCGAGGCTGCGGTAGAAGGCCGCGAATTCTGGGTTCTGGCCGAAGGCCGAGGCATAAATGGCGGATGCCTTCGCATCGCCGTCGCCCTTGGTCTTTTGCGCATCGCGGAAGGCTTCGGCCAAGATGACTTCACGCTGGCGGTCGGCATCGGCGCGGATCTTTTCGCTTTCGGCCGCGCCGATCGAGCGCTGCTCGTTGGCCACGCGCACCCGCTCGGCCTGCATGCGGCGATAGACCGAATCCGAGATCTCGGGCACGAAATCCACGCGTTTGAGGCGCACATCGACGATCTCGACGCCGAGCGACTTCACACGCTCGGCCACCGCGGCGGTGATCTCCTGCATGATCTTGTCGCGTTCCTTGGACGTCACGTCGTTGACCGTGCGGCGCGAGATCGCGTTTTGCATCGCCTCGCGGATGATGACGGTCATGCGGTCCTGGGCGCCACGTTCGCCACCCGGAAAGCTGACGTAGTAGGCGCGCGGGTCGCTGATCTTCCATTTGACGTAGGAATCGACCAGCAGATTCTTCTTCTCGGACGTCTGCACGCGCTCGGCATCGGGCGTGTCGATGGTCAGGATGCGGTTGTCGAAATACACCACCTTCTCGATGCCGGGCACCTTGAAGTAAAGCCCCGGCGTCAGGATCGGCGGGCGTTTCATTTCACCCAGCGACAGCACGATGGCGTATTGGCGCTGATCGACGATGAACACCGTGCTCGACAGCACGAGGATCGAGAACAACAGCACGATGAGCCCGACGAAAATGCGGTTCATGTGAAATCCTTTCGCGTCTTAGCGCGCGTCGCGGTCACGCGATCGGGTCGCATCGCGTGAACGAATGTCCGTCGGTGCCGCCGCGGGCGTGTCTGCGGGTGCCGTCGCGGTCGGCGCAGCGCCACCGGCTGCGGGCTGGGCCGCCTTGGCGGCCGATTCGGCGCCACCTTGCTTGAGCAACTGGTCGAGCGGCATGTAGAGCATCGGACTCGAATTCTTGGTGTCGATCAGCACCTTGCTCGAGTTCTGCAGCACTTGCTGCATGGTGTCGATGTACATGCGATCGCGCGTCACGCCGGGCGCCTTGTTGTACTCGGCCAGCACCGAACGGAAGCGCGATGCATCGCCGGTCGCCGAGTCGATCACGCGCTGACGGTAGCCTTCGGCTTCCTGCAGCAGGCGCGACGCCGCACCACGTGCCTTCGGAATCACATCGTTGGCGTAGGCCTGGCCTTCATTGATCTGGCGCTCGCGGTCCTGGCCGGCCTTGACGGCGTCGTCGAACGCGGCCTGCACCTGCTCGGGCGGCTGGGTGTTCTGGATCGCGACCGAGGTCACGAGCACGCCGGTGTGATAACGATCGAGGATGGTCTGCATCAACTTCTGGACGTCGGTCGCCACGTCGACGCGGCTTTCGTAGATGATCGAATCCATCGTCTTCTTGCCGACCACCTCGCGCATCGCGGTTTCGGCGGCCTGCTTGACGGCGTCTTCGGGGTCGCGGTTCTTGAAGACGAAATCCTGCGCACCGTCTTCGCGGATGCGGTACTGGACTGCGAACTGGATGTCGATGATGTTCTCGTCATCGGTCAGCATCAGCGATTCTTGCAGCATCTTCGAACGCGCATTGCCGCGATAACCGATTTCCACCGTGCGCACGTTCGAGATGTTGACCAGTTCGTGGCTCTGGATCGGATAAGGCATGCGCCATTGGAAGCCGGGGCGCGTCGAGGTGCCCACGCTCTTGCCGAAGGTCATGATGACCGCCTGCTGGCCTTCGGGAACGATGTAGAAACCGCTTGCGAGCCAGATGAGCACCGCCACCATCAGGATCAGGCCGATCCCGATGCCGGCGCCCTTGCCGCCCGATGTTCCGTTGCCGGATGGCGGCGAGCCACCATCGCGGCCGCCCTTGCCGAACATGTTCGACAAACGCCGATTCAGATCGCGCCACAACTGATCGAGATCCGGAGGTCCGTCGGAAGGACGTTGAGGGTCGTTCGGGCGCGAGCCCGAGCCGTTGTTGTTTTGGTCGCCGTCGCCACGTCCCCAGCGGGGATCGTTCAACGACAGCATGACGCCGATGGCACCGATCATGGATGTTCTGCCTGCAAAGTTCGAAGGCTTAGGTTGCCGGAAACGAAGGAAATTGCTCGGGACTTTCCCGATCGCCGGCGAGCTGACTGCGGGCGGCCGTCGCGGCCATGGCGCGTTGGGCGATTGCGTCGCGCAACAGCGGCAGTCCGTCACCGGTCCGGGCGCTCAGGACGACGCGATCGATGCTACCACAGGCATCACGCCCGACTTCGGGAGCAAGCCCAGCCACATCGGCCTTGTTGTAGACCAGAATTTGCGGAATGCCGTCGGCGCCGATTTCGCGCAGCGTGGCATTCACCGCATCGATCTGCGCCAGGCGTGCCGGACTCGCCGCGTCGATGACATGCAGCAGCACATCGGCGCGGATGGTCTCTTCCAACGTAGCCTTGAATGCATCGACGAGCTGGTGCGGCAGTTCGCGGATGAAACCCACGGTATCGGAAAGCACCACCTGCCCGGCGCCTTCGATCCAGATGCGCCGGCTGGTGGTATCGAGCGTGGCGAACAATTGGTCGGCCGCATAGGCACGCGCTTTGGTCAGCGCATTGAACAAGGTCGACTTGCCGGCGTTGGTGTAGCCGATCAGGGAAACCGAGAACGTCTGGCTGCGCTCGCGCGCGCGGCGTTGCGTATTGCGCTGGTGCGAAAGCTTTTCGAGTCGCGAGCGCAATTGCTTGACGCGTTCACCGAGCAAGCGGCGGTCGGTTTCGAGCTGGGTTTCGCCGGGGCCGCGCAAACCGATGCCGCCCTTTTGCCGTTCAAGGTGGGTCCAGCCGCGCACGAGGCGCGTGGCCAGATGCCGCAATTGCGCAAGCTCGACCTGGATCTTGCCCTCATGGCTTTGCGCACGCTGGGCGAAGATGTCGAGGATGAGGCTCGTGCGATCGACCACCCGCACGCCGAGCAGCTTTTCGAGGTTGCGTTGCTGGGCCGGCGCGAGCGCGTGATTGAACAAGACGATTTCCGCCTCTTCATCGCGCACTGCGGCGGCCACTTCTTCCGCCTTGCCCGACCCGACATACAGCGCGGCGTCAGGCGCGCTGCGCTTGCCGGTCACACGGGCGACGACATCCGCGCCTGCAGTCTCGGCGAGCAGTGCGAGTTCGTCGAACGAATCGGCGAAATCCGCCGATCCGAAATCGACCGCAACGATGACGGCGCGAGCGCGCCCTGCAAGTGCTTGTTGTGTTGCACGCTCACGCGTGCCCGACGATGCAAAAGACACTGAACCCGATCAGTCGCCCGGTTGGTCGACTTGGAA
>CAXBRX010000020.1:0-18239 GCA_963977835.1 uncultured Derxia sp. | reverse complement strand
GAGCCGCGCGATCGACGCGCTGCGCGCCTTGCACGGGCCGGTCGCGATGGTCGGCGATGGCATCAACGATGCCCCGGCCCTGGCCGCGGCGGACATTTCGATCGCCGTCGGCGGCGGCACCGATGTGGCGCTCGAAACCGCCGCCATCACGCTGATGCGCCCCGACCTGCGTCTGGTGCCGGCAGCGCTCGACATCGCCGCGCGCACCCAGGCCAAGATCCGCCAGAACCTGTTTTTCGCTTTCGTCTACAACGTGGTCGGGGTGCCGCTCGCGGCCCTGGGCTGGTTGAGCCCCGAGGTGGCCGGCTTGGCGATGGCGATGTCGAGTGTTTCGGTGGTGAGCAACGCGCTCATGCTCGCGCGCTGGTCGCCGCGCCTCGCCGCGCTCGATGCGAGCGCGGCAGGCGAGAAAACAGCGCGCAGTTAAACGCCGACGCGACGCAATTGCCGCGTCGCCGACCACCAGCCGCCGGCGCCACCGAGCAAGGCCACCGTCAGCAAGACGATGGCGATTTCGCGCAAGCCGATGCCCGCCCCAACCGCCACGTCGGCGGTGCCAGCGAACAATCCGGCGCCGGTCCGCGCAATCAAGGCGGCCAGCAGCAAGGCCAGGGCTGCGCCGGCAAACCCGAGCACCGCCCCGCGCACGACGAAAGGCCGCCGTATCGTCGCGTTGGTCGCGCCGACCAGACGCGCGACTTCGATCTCGTCGCGCAAGGCCAGCACTTGCGCATAGGTGGCGTTGAAGGTCACGGCGATCACGACGAGGCCGAACAACACCGACAACGCCCATTGCATCGCCGAGGCCGCTTGCACGGCCGACGCCACACGGCGCACCCATTGCGCATCGAGCTGGACCGCATCGACCTTCGGGATGGAACGCACGCGCTGGGCGAAGCCATCGATCTCGCCGGTCGGGACCGCGGTGAAGCGGACCACGAAACCATCGGGCAGCGGGTTGTCGCGCAAGGCGGCGAACGCGGCGGCATTGCCGGCTTGTTCGGCCTGGGCCTTGAATTGTTCGAGCGCCTGCGCCTTGGGCACCGGCGTGACGAGCACGCGCGCGGCCGGGTAGGCCGCACGCAAAGCCGTCACCTGTTCGTCGATCAAGGCCTGGGCTTCGCGAAAATCACCGGGCGATGCGTCGACCGCGAGATAGACCGAGACTTCGGGGTCGGTCGCGATCTCGCGCGCGGTCGGCACCATCAGCCCGATCACCCAATGCAACAAGACGGGCAGCAAGACCGCGGTGGCAATGACACCGACACTGGCCAGCCAGGCCAGCGGTTCGCGCCGCGCGGCCACATAGGCGGCGCGCCAGGCGTGTTGTTGGCCGATCCACCATTGCTTCATACGTTCACCTCCGCCGCCACGGCCGCGGTATCCGCGACGATGCGCCCGTTGTCGAGCGTCAAGGTCCGGGTCGCGACGCCAGCCAGCAATTGCGGGTCATGGGTGGCCACGAGCACGGTGACGCCCACGCGATGGAAATCGGCAAAGATCTCGACGATGCGATGCGCATTCGCGGCATCGAGATTCGCGCTCGGCTCGTCGGCCAGCAAGATCGCCGGGCGATTGACGATCGCGCGCGCAATCGCCACGCGTTGTTGCTCGCCGCCCGACAGCATGGCCGGGAACAAGGACTCTTTCTCGCGCATGCCGACCTTGTCGAGCGCGGCGCGGGCGCGCGATTGCGCATCGGCGAGCGTCGAGCCGGTGTAAATCAGCGGCAACATCACGTTGTCGAGCGCGCTGCGATCAAAAAGAAGTTTCTGATCTTGAAAGGTCAGGCCCAGATTGCGGCGTAGAAAAGGCGCGGCATTGAGCGGCAAACGCGTGATGTCGTTGCCGGCCACGAACACGCTGCCCTTGGAAGCGCGCTCGGTCGCGGCGATGAGTTTGAACAAGGTGGTCTTGCCTGCCCCCGAGGAACCGAGCACGGCGACGAACTCGCCGCGTTCGATCTTGAGGTCGATGCCGCTCAGGGCGTCGGCCCCGATGCCGCGATAGGCTTTGCTGACTGCGCGCAGTTCGATCATGTAACCGATGGTAGCAAACCCCATGTGGCATCAAGTAATTAAACGCGTCAGTCAGCAACAGCGCTGCTGCTAGAATCGGTGCCTTCCGTCGCACCTCCTTTGACTCGCATTTCTGCACGCGCAGGCAAAGCTTTGCATTGCCCATGCCTGACGCGCGTTCCATGCCAGACTCCAACGACAATCTACTGATCGATATCCGCAACCTGACATTCGGGTATGCCGAGCGCACGATCCTTTCGGACGTGACGATGCGCTTCCCGCGTGGCAAGGTCGTGGCGATCATGGGCGGCTCCGGCTGCGGCAAGACCACCCTGCTGCGTCTGATCGGCGGCGTGGTCACACCGCAACAAGGCAGCATCACTTTCGACGGCGAACCCGTGAATCCGCATGACAAGGCGGCGCTCTACCGTTTGCGCCGGCGCCTGGGCATGCTGTTTCAATTCGGCGCCTTGTTCACCGACCTGACGGTGTTCGACAACGTGGCCTTTCCGCTGCGCGAACACACCAACCTGTCCGAGACGCTGATCCGGGACATCGTCCTGATGAAGCTCAACGCGGTGGGCTTACGCGGCGCCGCGCAACTCAAGCCGGCCGAAGTGTCGGGCGGGATGGCGCGCCGGATCGCGCTCGCACGCGCGATCGCGCTCGACCCCGAACTCATCATGTACGACGAACCGTTCGCCGGTCTCGATCCGATCTCGATGGGCGTGACGGCCAACCTGATCCGCCGCCTCAACGATTCGACCGGTGCGACCTCGCTGATCGTCTCGCACGACGTGGCCGAGTGTTTCATGATCTGCGACTACGCCTACATCATCTCGTCGGGGCGCATCGTCGGCCATGGCACACCCGACGAGTTGCGCGCCTCCGACAACGTCGAAGTGCGCCAATTCATCGGCGGCCTGCCCGACGGACCGGTCAAGTTCCATTACCCGGCGCGCGATTACGCGCAAGACATGGGGTTGTCGTCATGAGCGCCAGCGATTTCGTTCCTTCGCTCGGCCGGCGCGCGCTCGATCAATTGCGCGCGCTCGGGCACAACGCCTACTTCTTCGCCGATCTGGTCAAAAATTCGCCGACCGCGCTGCGCCGGTTCTATCTGGTCGTGGCGCAGATCCATGCGATCGGCAATCTGTCCTTGCTCATCATCGCCGCCTCGGGTCTGGCGGTCGGCTTCGTGCTCGCGCTGCAGATGTATTACGCGCTGTCGAAGTACGGCGCGGCCGAATCCCTGGGCCTGGTGGTCAATCTTTCGTTGGTGCGCGAACTCGGTCCGGTCGTCACTGCCTTGCTGTTCGCCGGGCGCGCGGGCACTTCGCTCACCGCCGAGATCGGTCTGATGAAAGCGGGCGAGCAGCTCGCCGCGATGGAAATGATGGCGATCGATCCGCGCAGCCGCGTGCTCGCGCCGCGCTTCCTGGGCGGGATCATCTCCATGCCCATCCTCGCGGCGCTGTTCTCGACCATCGGCATCCTCGGCGCCTATGTGGTCGCGGTCTTGCTGATCGGCGTCGACGACGGCAATTTCTGGTCGATCATGCAAGGCGGCGTCGACGTCTGGCGCGACGTCGGCAATGGCATCGTCAAAAGCGCGGTGTTCGGCATCACCTGCACCTTCGTCGCGCTCTATCAAGGTTATGAAGCGCAAGCGACGCCCGAAGGCGTGGCCCATGCAACCACCCGCACCGTGGTGATTTCCTCACTCGGCGTGCTGGGCATCGATTTCATCCTCACGGCGCTGATGTTCAGCACGCCGTGACCCCTGGAGCCATCAATGGGACGCAAAAGCATTGAAACCCTCGTCGGCCTGTTCGTGCTGATCGGCGCGCTGGCCGTGGTCTTTCTGGCGTTGAAGGCAGCCAATCTGGCCAGCTTCACCACCGGCGCGACCTACAACGTCAAGGCCAGCTTCGACAACATCGGCGGCCTCAAGGTACGCGCACCGGTGCGCAGCGCCGGGGTGACGGTCGGCCGCGTGGTGGCGATCTCGCTCGATGCCAAGACCTACCGTGGCGTGGTCACGCTCGAAATCAACAAGGGCGTCGAATTCCCCGCCGACTCCTCGGCCAAGATCCTGACCGCGGGCCTGCTCGGTGACCAATACATCGGCCTCGAACCCGGCGGCGACGAAAAGATGCTGCAGCCCGGCGAGTCGATTCAATTGACGCAATCGGCCATCGTGCTCGAAAACCTGATCGGCCAATTGTTGTTCAAGGGCGCATCCGACGCGGGTGCCGAGAAGAAATGAGATTTCGCAGCCTGCCAGAGCGCACCGCCGCCCCGCGCACGACCTGGTGGTGTGCCGTGCTCGCGCTCGGCGTGGCGCTTTGCGCGAGCGGCTGCTCGACCGTGCAGACGCCTTCGCCCAAGGATCCGTACGAAGGCTTCAACCGCTCGGTCTACAAGTTCAATGACACGGTCGACACCGCGGTGCTCAAACCCGTGGCCACCGGCTATAAGACGGTCGTGCCGAGTCCGGTGCGCACTTGTGTCTCGAACGTGTTCTCCAATGTCGGCGAATTGTGGTCGGCGCTCAACAGCGCGCTGCAAGGCAAGGGCGAAGAATGCGCGAACACCTTGATGCGTTTCGCGCTCAATTCGACTTTCGGTTTTGCGGGCTGCCTCGACATCGCGAGCGAAATCCCCGGTCTCCAACAAAGGAATGAAGACCTTGGTCAGACCCTGGGCAAATGGGGCATGGCGCCCGGGCCTTATCTGGTCCTGCCGTTCTTCGGCCCGAGCACGGTGCGCGATGCCGCGGGCTTCAGCGTCGAGTTGGTGACCGACCCGGTGACCAATGCCGACAATGTGCGCGCTCGTAACAGTGCGACCGCCTTGCGTTTCGTGTCGCGGCGGGCCGAATTGCTCGATGCCTCGCGCATTCTGGAAGGTGCTGCGCTCGACCCGTATTCCTTCTTGCGCGACGCCTACCTGCAGCGCCGCCTGAACCAGGTCTATGACGGCGAGCCGCCCGACGAACCGCCGCCCCCGAATTACGACGATCAGGCCCCGGCGGACGCGCCCGCCACGAAATGAAACGGGCACAGAATTGCTTACATGCGTGGCGCCGCGACGTCACCGCAATCGACGGATCCTCCGTTAAATGAAGCACGGACGTTTCCGACAAGGAGAACCCAAGATGCTGTTCCAACGAATTTCCCGAATCCTCGCGTGTGCCGGCGTGTTGTGGGCCGGCGCGGCCATGGCCGATACCACCGTGCATCCCGCCGAAGCACTGGTCAAACAAGTGTCGACCGATGTGCTGACGACGATCCAGACCGACAAATCGCTGCAATCGGGCGACATCAGCAAGATCGTGAAGCTGGTCGAAGACAAGATCGTGCCGGTCACCGACTTCCAGCGCATGACCTCGATCGCGGTCGGCCGTGCCTGGCGCGACGCCTCGCCGGCCCAGCGCGAACAACTCGTGGCCGGCTTCAAGCAATTGCTGGTGCGCACCTATTCGGGCGCGGTCAGCCAGGCGCGCGATGTGAAGCTGCAATTCAAGCCGACCCGTGCCTCGGCCGACGACAGCGATGTCATCGTGCGTTCGATGGTCGTGCAGCCGCGCGGCGAGCCGATCGAGCTCGGTTATCGCCTCATGAAAACGCCGGCCGGCTGGAAGGTTTACGATATCAACATCCTGGGCGCCTGGATTTCGCAGACCTATCGCGATTCTTTCGCGCAGGAAGTCAACAAGAGCGGCATCGACGGTCTGATCAAGTCGCTCAACGACAAGAACACCGAAGCCACGAGCAAGAAGTGAGCGATACCTTCACCGCCCCCGCGACCCTGCGCATGGACAGCGCCCTGGCCATCGAGGCCCAGGGCATCGCGGCCATTGCGCAAGGCGCGCGCCGTTTCGATCTGTCGGCCTTGACCGATCTCGATTCTTCCGCGGTGGCGGTGCTGTTGTCCTGGCGCCGCGCCGCGCAAGCGCGCGCGGTCGCCATCGAATATCTCGGCGCGACGCCGAGCCTGTTGCAACTCGCCGAGTTGTACGGCGTCACCACACTGGCCTTCGGCCCCGGCGCTGCCGCACCGGCGGCGCACGACCACCACCACCACTGACGGGTGCGCCCGCGTCGGCGCGCCATGCGCCGCACCGGGTCGAATGCAGCATTTCCGGTCGGCGCAGGCGGCGCCCCCAGCCGCTTGCCTATAATCTGCGCCTTCCCTGAGTTGCCCATGCCCAAGTCCCCCACGCCCGCCTTGTCGGTGCGCCAAGTCGTCAAGCAGTACAAGACCGTACGCGCGCTCGACGGCGTCTCGCTCGACGTCGCGCCCGGCGAATTCTTCGGCCTGCTCGGCCCCAACGGCGCCGGCAAGACCACGCTGATCTCGGTCATCGCCGGCCTTGCGCGCGCAACCTCGGGCAGCGTCCAGGTCATGGGCCATGATGTGGTCGGCGATTACGCCCAGGCCCGCATCAATCTGGGCGTGGTGCCGCAGGAATTGGTCTTCGATCCGTTCTTCACGGTACGCGAATGCCTGCGCATCACGAGCGGCTATTACGGCGTGCGCGGCAATGACGACTGGATCGACGAGATTCTGGCCAACCTCGACCTCACCTCGAAGGCGAACGCGAACATGCGTGCGCTCTCGGGCGGCATGAAGCGCCGGGTGCTGGTGGCGCAGGCGCTGGTGCACAAACCGCCGGTGCTCATCCTCGACGAACCGACCGCCGGCGTGGATGTGGAATTGCGCCAGACCTTGTGGAAATTCATCGCGCGCCTGAACCGCGAAGGCCACACCATCATCCTGACCACGCATTACCTCGAAGAAGCCGAAGCCTTGTGCGGGCGCATCGCGATGCTCAAAGGCGGACGGGTGGTCGCACTCGACGACAAAACCGCCTTGCTGCGCCGCCTGGCCGGGCTGCAACTCGTGCTGCGCCTGGTGCAAGGCACGCTGCCGGCCGAACTTGCCGCGCAAGCGCATGAATTGCCGGGCGGCAAACTGGCGCTGCGCCTGGCCGGTTATGCGGAGGTCGAGCCCACGCTCGCGCATCTGCGCCTGGCCGGTGCGGTCGCCGACGAAATCGAGGTGCAACGCGCCGACCTCGAAGATGTCTTCCTGCAGATCATGCATGACCAACCCGCCGGCACCGAGGTGAGCGCATGACCCGCGAAACCAGCCTGCGCGGCTTTTCCACCTTGTTCTACAAGGAAGTGCTGCGCTTTTGGAAGGTCAGCTTTCAGACCGTCGCGGCGCCGGTCCTGACCGCGGTGCTGTATCTGCTCATCTTCGGCCATGTGCTCGAAGACCATGTCCAGGTCTATGAAGGCGTGAGCTACACCGCCTTTCTGATCCCCGGCCTCATCATGATGAGCGTGCTGCAGAACGCGTTCGCCAACACGAGCTCGTCGCTGATCCAATCGAAGATCACCGGCAACATCGTCTTCGTGCTGTTGCCGCCGATTTCGCATCTCGCGTTCTTCTGCGCCTATGTGCTCGGCGCGATGGTGCGCGGCCTGATCGTGGGCCTGGGCGTGTTCCTCGTGACGGTCTGGTTCGCCAAGCTGCAATTCCAGCATCCGATCTGGATTCTGAGCTTCGCGCTGCTGGGCAGCGCCATCCTCGGCACGCTGGGGCTGATCGCCGGCATCTGGGCCGATAAATTCGACCAGTTGGCCGCGTTCCAGAATTTTCTGGTCATGCCGGCCACCATGTTGTCGGGCGTGTTCTATTCGATCCGGTCGCTGCCCGATTTCTGGCTCACGGTCAGCCATCTGAATCCGTTCTTCTACATGATCGACGGCTTTCGCTACGGTTTCTTCGGCGCGAGCGACATCGCGCCCTGGACCAGCCTGGGCCTCGTGACCTTGTTCTTCGCCTTGCTCGCGACGGTGGCGGTGCGCCTGCTCGCGTCGGGCTGGAAACTCAGGAGTTGATGCGGCCATGATGACCAAAGAATTCATCCGCGATCTGATCGCCCAGGCGATCGATTGCAGCGTGCTCGAAGTGCGTGGCGACGACGGCCAGCATTTCGACGCGACCCTCGTCGCCGAAGCCTTCGCAGGCAAATCGCGCGTGCAACGCCACCAGATGGTCTACGCCGCGCTCGGCACTCACATGGGCGGCAACATCCACGCCCTTTCGTTCAAGACTTACACACCGGCCGAATACGCGGCGCGGTAAATCGGATACTCATGGACAAGCTTTCGATCCGCGGCGGCAAGCCGCTCAACGGCAGCATCGCGATGTCGGGCGCCAAGAATGCGGCCCTGCCCATCCTGTGCGCCGCCTTGCTCAGCGAAGACGCGCTGGTGCTCGACAACCTGCCGCGCCTGCAGGACATCGCTTCGATGCTCAAGCTGCTGCGCCAGCATGGCGTCGAGGTCAGCGGCGAACAACCGGGGCCGGTGGCCTTGCGCACGCCGCATCTGGCGAGCGATGAAGCGCCCTATGAAATCGTCAAGACCATGCGCGCCTCCATCCTGGTGCTGGGGCCGTTGGTCGCGCGCTTCGGACGCGCGCGCGTCTCGCTGCCCGGTGGTTGCGCGATCGGCGCGCGGCCGGTCGACCAGCACATCAAGGGGCTCGAAAAACTCGGCGCCAAGATCACCATCGAGCAAGGCTACATCCTGGCCGAGGCCACGCGGCTCAAAGGCGCGCGCATCGTCACCGACATGGTGACCGTGACCGGCACCGAGAACCTGCTGATGGCCGCGACACTGGCCGAAGGCCAGACCATCATCGAAAACGCCGCGCGCGAACCCGAGGTGGTCGATCTGGCCAATTGCCTGATCGCAATGGGCGCGCGCATCCAGGGCGCGGGCACCGATCGCATCATCATCGACGGCGTGACCAAGCTGCATGGCGCCAAGCACCGCATCATTCCCGACCGCATCGAGACCGGCACCTTCTTGTGCGCGGTGGCAGCCACCGGCGGCGATGTGACCCTGACCGGCGCGGCGCCGCGCACCCTCGATTCGGTGATCGAGAAACTGCGTGAAGCCGGCGCCGACATTTCGCACAACGGCGATTGGATCCGGGTGCGCAACGACCGCCGCCTCAAGGCCGTGAACGCGCGCACCCTGCCCTACCCGGGTTTCCCGACCGACATGCAAGCGCAATTGATGGCGCTGAACACGACCGCCGATGGCGCGGGCGTGATCACCGAAACCATCTTCGAAAACCGCTTCATGCACGTGCCCGAACTCACGCGCCTGGGCGCCAACATCCGCATCGAGAACGACACCGCGATCGTGCAAGGCGTGCCGACCTTGTCGGGTGCGCGCGTGATGGCGACCGATCTGCGCGCCTCGGCCTCGCTCGTGATCGCGGGCCTCATCGCGCACGGCGAGACGCTGATCGACCGCATCTACCACCTCGACCGCGGCTACGAACAAATGGAACGCAAACTCGCCGCGATCGGCGCCGACATTCAACGGGTGAAGTCATGAGCGATGCCGCGCTGACCCTCGCGCTCTCGAAAGGGCGCATCTTCGACGAGACCCTGCCCTTGCTGGCCGCCGCCGGCATCAGCGTGCCCGAGAACCCCGAGACCTCGCGCAAACTCATCCTGCCGACCAGCGATCCGGCTGTGCGCATCGTGATCGTGCGTGCGACCGATGTGCCGACCTATGTGCAATACGGCGGCGCGGATGTCGGCATCGCGGGCAAGGATGTGCTGCTCGAACACGGCGCCCAATACGGCGACGATTCGGGCCTGTATCAGCCGCTCGATCTCAACATCGCCAAATGCCGCATGAGCGTGGCGGTGCCGCAAGGCTTCGATTACGCGAGCGCCGTGCGGCGCGGTGCGCGCATCCGCGTTGCGACCAAGTACGTAAACACGGCACGCGAACATTTTGCCGCCAAGGGCGTGCACGTCGATCTCATCAAGCTTTACGGCTCGATGGAACTCGCGCCGCTCGTGGGCCTGGCCGATGCGATCGTCGATCTGGTCTCGACCGGCGGCACGCTCAAGGCCAACGGCCTGGTCGAAGTCGAACACATCATGCCGATCAGCTCGCGCCTCGTCGTCAACCGTGCTTCGCTCAAGCTCAAACATGCGCGGCTGCGTCCCATCATCGATGCCTTTGCGAAAGCGGTGCAACCATGACCCGACGACTCGACACCAGCGCCGCCGATTTCGACGCGACCCTGACCGCACTCCTGCATGTGGACACCGCGACCGACACCGCGATCGTGACCGCGGTCGCGGCCATTCTCGATGATGTGAAAACGCGCGGCGACGCGGCGGTGCTCGATTACACCGCGCGCTTCGACCGGGTGCAGGCGCCGTCGGTGGCCGCACTCGAACTCACGCGCGCCCAGCTCGATGCGGCGCTCGAGGCGATCGGCCCCGAAAAGCGCCATGCGCTCGAAGCCGCGGCCCAGCGCGTGCGCCATTACCACGTGGTGCAAAAAGAACAGGCCTGCACCGAATTCCATTACCGCGAAGCCGACGGCACCTTGCTCGGCCAACGCATCGGCCCGATCGACCGCGCCGGCTTGTATGTGCCGGGCGGCAAGGCGGCCTATCCGTCGTCGGTGCTGATGAACGCGATTCCGGCCAAGGTCGCGGGCGTGGCCGAACTCGTCATGGTCGTGCCCACGCCCGACGGCGTGAAGAACGATCTGGTGCTCGCCGCCGCCGCAATCGCGGGCGTCGACCGGGTCTTCACGATCGGCGGCGCGCAAGCCGTCGGCGCTCTGGCCTATGGCACCGCGACCATTCCGAAGGTGGACAAGATCGTCGGCCCCGGCAATGCCTATGTGGCCGAGGCCAAGCGCCGTGTGTTCGGCACCGTGGGCATCGACATGATCGCGGGGCCGAGCGAAATCCTGGTGCTTTGCGATGGGTTGTCGAACCCCGACTGGATCGCGATGGATCTGTTCTCGCAAGCCGAGCATGACGAACTCGCGCAAGCCATTCTGCTTTCGCCCGATGCGGCCTTTCTCGATGCCGTGCAGGCGAGCATTGCGCGCCTGCTGCCCACGATGCCGCGCCGGGACATCATCAGCAAAAGCCTCGGCGACCGCGGCGCGCTCATCAAGACGCGCGACCTCGACGAAGCCTGCGCGATCGCCAATCGCATCGCGCCCGAACACATGGAAGTCTCGGTCGCCGATCCGCATGCGCTCTTGCCCAAGCTCAAGCATGCGGGCGCGGTCTTTCTCGGCCGGTACACCAGCGAAAGCCTCGGCGATTACTGCGCCGGCCCCAACCATGTGTTGCCCACCTCGGGCACCGCGCGGTTCTCATCGCCGCTCGGGGTCTACGATTTCATGAAGCGCTCAAGCCTGATCGAAGTCAGTGCCGAAGGCGCAAAACATCTGGGGCCGGTAGCCAGCGTCCTCGCCCATGGCGAAGGCCTGAGCGCGCACGCGCGCGCCGCCGAGTTGCGCTACGAATGAAGCCCCGCTCACCCAAACCACTCACACCATGACCACCCACGCAGCACAAATCATCCGTCCCGAAATCCTCGCGATCGGGGCCTATCCGGTGCCCGACGCGACCGGCTGCATCAAGCTCGACGCGATGGAGAACCCTTACGGTCTGCCGGCCGAATTGCGCACCGCGCTCGCCGCCCGGCTCGCCGACCTCGCCCTCAATCGCTACCCCTTGCCGACCTCGGACGCGCTGCGTGCGCGCATCCGCGAGGTCTACAAAGTGCCCGCCGGCAGCGAGATCATGCTCGGCAACGGCAGCGACGAACTCATCAGCCTGATCGCATTGGCCTGCGGGCGGCCAGGCGCGGCCTTGGTGTCGCTCGCCCCCACCTTCGTGATGTACGAGGTGAGCGCCAAGTTCGCGGGTCTGCGGTATGTGCCGGTCACGCTCAACCCCGATTTCACGCTCGATCTGCCGCGCCTGCTCGCCGCGATCGCCGAGCACAAGCCCGCGATCGTTTACCTCGCCTACCCGAACAACCCGACCGGCACGCTGTATCCGCGCGCCGCGATCGAGGCAGTGCTGCATGCAGCGCCCGGCCTCGTGGTCATCGACGAGGCCTACAACGCGTTCGCGAGCGACAGCTTCATGCGCGACCTGTCGCGCTGGCCCAACCTGATCGTGATGCGCACCATGAGCAAAAGCGGTCTGGCCGGTGTGCGCCTCGGGTATATTGCTGGCCATCCGGACTGGCTGCGCGAATTCGACAAGGTGCGCGCGCCGTACAACGTGAATGTGCTCACCCAGACCGCGGTGGAATTCGCGCTCGAACACCATGCGGTGCTCGAAGACCAGGCCGCGCGCCTGCGCGCCGAGCGCCCTGGACTGGCTGCGGCCCTGGCCGCCTTGCCTGGCGTCGAAGTGTTTCCGTCGGACGCGAATTTCATCCTGTTTCGTGTTGCCGACGCCGCTGCGGTGTTCGATCGGCTCAAATCGCGTAAAGTCCTGATCAAGTTCCTCGGCAAAGCCCATCCGCTGCTGGCCAACTGCCTGCGCGTGACGGTGTCTTCGCCCGAGGAGAACGCCGCCTTTCTCGAAGCCTTGCGCGCATCGCTCTGACCATGAGTCAACAACGCACCGCCGAAGTCGTCCGCAACACCAACGAAACCCAGATCCGCGTCGCGCTCGATCTCGACGGCAGCGGCACCGCGCGGCTGTCGACGGGCATCGGGTTCTTCGACCACATGCTCGACCAGATCGCGCGCCACGGCCTCATCGATCTGACCATCGAAGCCAAGGGCGATCTGCACATCGACGGCCATCACACCGTCGAGGATGTGGGCATCACGCTGGGCCAGGCGTTTGCACGCGCCTTGGGCGACAAAAAAGGCGTGCGCCGTTACGGCCATGCCTATGTGCCGCTCGATGAAGCGCTCTCGCGCGTGGTCATCGATCTGTCGGGCCGGCCCGGCCTGGTCTGGCAGGTGCCGTTCACGCGCGCCGCGATCGGCACTTTCGATGTCGAACTGGCGCACGAATTCTTCCAAGGCTTCGTGAACCATGCGGGCGTGACGCTGCATGTCGACAATCTGCGCGGCGAAAATTCGCACCATCAATGCGAGACCGTGTTCAAGGCCTTTGCCCGCGCGCTGCGCATGGCGATCGAGGCCGATCCGCGCACGGCTGACACCATCCCCAGCACCAAGGGCAGTCTTTGAACACCATGAACCGCGTCGTCATCGTCGATTACGGGATGGGCAATCTGCGCTCGGTGTACCAGGCGCTGCGACATGCGGCGCCCGATGCCGATGTGCGCGTGACGTCCGATGCAGCCGATGTCGACCGCGCCGATCGCGTGGTCCTGCCCGGCCAGGGGGCGATGCCCGATTGCATGCGTTATCTGCGTGAATCGGGCTTGCAGGACGCCGTCTTGCGCGCCGCGGCAAATCGCCCTTTGCTCGGTGTGTGCATCGGCGAGCAAATGCTGTGCGATGCCTCGGACGAGACCCATACCGACCGCCCCACGCCCGGTCTCGGCTTGATTGCCGGGCATTGCGTGCGCTTTCGTGCCGAAGACATGTCGTTGTCCGACGGCGCTCGCCTCAAAGTGCCGCACATGGGCTGGAACAATGTCGCGCAACGTGCCCACCCGATGTGGGAAGGCGTGGCCGACGGCGCGATGTTCTACTTCGTGCACAGCTTCCATGTCGTGACCGACGACCCCAGTCACATTGCGGGCACTTGCGATTACGGTCGTCCGGGCACACCCCCCTTTACCTGCGCCATAGCGCGGGATAACATTTTTGCGACCCAGTTCCACCCGGAGAAGTCCGCCGACGCGGGCATTCGTCTCTACCGCAACTTCATTTCGTGGCAACCCTGACGAATACTTGCCGGCCGGAACTCGTTTCCGTCGGCGCGAGATCACCAGCATGCTTCTGATCCCCGCCATCGACCTCAAAGACGGTCAATGCGTACGCCTCAAACAAGGCGAAATGTCTGACGCAACCGTGTTTTCCGAAGACCCCGGTGCCATGGCCGCGCATTGGCTGGCCCAGGGCGCACGTCGTCTGCATCTCGTCGATCTCAACGGCGCGTTCGCCGGCAAGCCCAAGAACGAAGCCGCGATCAAATCCATCATCGACGCCATCGACGGACGCATCCCCGTGCAATTGGGCGGCGGCATCCGCGACCTCGACACCATCGAGCGCTATCTCGACGACGGCATCGATTACGTGATCATCGGCACCGCTGCGGTCAAGAATCCGGGCTTTCTGCACGACGCCTGCAACGCCTTCGGCGGCCACATCATCGTCGGGCTCGACGCCAAGGACGGCAAGGTCGCGACCGATGGCTGGAGCAAGCTCACCGGCCATGAAGTCGTCGACCTCGCGCGCAAGTTCGAAAGCTATGGCGTCGAAAGCGTGATCTACACCGACATCGGCCGCGACGGCATGCTGACCGGCGTGAATGTCGAGGCCACGGTCAAGCTCGCGCGTGCGCTCAAGGTGCCGGTCATCGCCTCTGGTGGCGTCGGCAGCGTCGCCGACATCGAAGCCTTGTGCGCGGTCGAGTCGGAGGGCATCGAGGCCGTCATCTGCGGACGTTCGATCTACACCGGCTCGCTCGACCTCAAGGCGGGGCAGGCGCGCGCCGACGTGTTGTCGGGCCAGGCGGCGTAAACTCGCGGCGCGCGTTGCTGGCCGCCGCGTGCTGCGACGCCCGGCACTGCACCGCCTGCGTCATCACCGCCCGGCGGCAGCCACCACGCCTTAGCCGATTTCCTTTTCCCGCTCCGATTGCCGTCTTGCCATGCTCGCCAAACGCATCATTCCCTGCCTGGATGTGACCGCCGGTCGGGTCGTCAAAGGCGTCAATTTCGTCGAATTGCGCGATGCCGGTGATCCGGTCGAGATCGCCGCGCGCTACAACGAACAAGGCGCTGACGAACTCACCTTTCTCGACATCACCGCCTCGAGCGATGCACGCGACATCATCTTGCATGTGATCGAATCGGTGGCCGAGCAAGTCTTCATTCCGCTGACCGTCGGCGGCGGCGTGCGTGCGGTCGGCGATGTGCGCCGCCTGCTCAACGCGGGCGCCGACAAGGTCAGCATCAACACCAGCGCGGTGCAAAACCCGCAATTGATCGCCGATGCCTCGGCGCGTTACGGCGCGCAATGCATCGTGGTGGCGATCGACGCCAAGCAGACCGCGCCCGGCAAATGGGAGGTCTTCACCCATGGCGGACGGAACCCGACCGGCCTCGACGCGATCGAATGGGCCAAGCGGGTCGAAGCCTTGGGCGCCGGTGAAATCCTGCTCACCAGCATGGATCGCGATGGCACCAAGGTCGGATTCGATCTGCCCCTCACGCGCGCAGTCAGCGATGCGGTGGGCGTTCCGGTGATCGCGTCCGGCGGGGTCGGCAATCTTCAGCATCTGGCCGACGGGATCACCGAAGGACGCGCCGACGCCGTGCTGGCCGCAAGCATCTTCCACTACGGCGAACACACCGTGGGCGAGGCCAAGCGGTTCATGGCCGCGCAAGGCATCCCGGTGCGTTTGTAATCTGGACAAGGGCAAGCCATGCAACGAGTGTTGAAACTGCTGCGCGACAACCGCGGCTTTCTGCTGTTCATCTTCGGGATGTTCGTGTTCCGCTCGGCGGTGGCCGACTGGTACCAGATCCCGAGCGGCTCGATGGAACCGACGCTGCAAGTCGGCGACCGCGTCTTCGTCGACAACCGCGCCTTCAATCTGCGCGTGCCGTTCACCAACATCCATGTGCTCGATTACGGCGCGCCGCGAGCCGGCGAGGTCATCACTTTCAAATCGCCGGTCGACGGCGAACGGCTGATCAAGCGCGTCGTCGCGGTGGCCGGCCAGCGCGTCGAGGCCCATGACGGCCAATTGTTCGTCGATGACCAGGCCGTGCCCGGCCATGCAGGCCACATCGCCTTCGGGCCGGTGCTGGTGCCGGCCGGCCATGTGTTCGTGATGGGCGATCATCGCGACAACAGTTTCGATTCGCGTTACTGGGGCCCGCTGCCGCTCGCCAATGTCTATGGCCGCGCGCTGATGGTCGTGGCCTCGCTCGACGGCGTCGTGCCGCGCGGCGATCGCTGGTTCCTGCATCTGCCGGAGCAAGCGCCATGACCGCGAACGGCGAGGCCTGGCTGGACAAGCTGCATTGGGATGCCAACGGACTGGTCCCGGCCATTGCCCAGGAAGTGGGCAGCAACGATGTGCTGATGGTGGCCTGGATGAACCGCGAAGCGCTGGCGCAAACCGCCGCGCGCGGCGAAGCCGTGTACTGGAGCCGCTCGCGCAACCGGCTTTGGCACAAGGGCGAAGAATCGGGCCATGTGCAAAAAGTGCACGAAATCCGCGTCGATTGCGATGAAGACGTGGTGCTGCTCAAGGTCGAACAGACCGGCGGCATCGCCTGCCATACCGGGCGCCATTCCTGCTTTTTCCAGTTGCTGGTGCGCGAAGGCGGCCAGCCGCAATGGCAATCCGTCGAGCCCGTGCTCATGGACCCCGAAAGGATTTACCGATGACTCAAGTTCCCGGCACCGGCGATGTGCTGGCCCGCCTGGCCGATGTGGTCGATTCCCGCCGCGGCGGCGACCCAGAAAAATCGTATGTTGCGCGCCTGATGCACAAAGGCGATGACGCGGTGCTCAAGAAGATCGCCGAGGAAGCCGGCGAAATTTTGCTGGCCGCCAAGGACGCGCGCCATGGCAAGGACGTGCAATTCGTTGTCAACGAAACCGCCGATCTCTGGTTTCATTGTCTGATCATGTTGTCGCATTATGGTTTGCGGCCCGAGCAGGTGATCGCCGAACTCGCACGGCGCGAAGGCATGTCGGGGCTCGAAGAAAAAGCCCTGCGCAAAGTGCGTGATCGCGAAAACGGCCACGTCTGAATTTGCGAGCCTGCGCTCACTGACCTCAACGAGAAGCCCTCATGGACGACTGTATTTTCTGCAAGATCGCGCGCGGCGAAATCCCGTGCAAGAAGGTTTATGAAGACGAGGAATTCCTGGTCTTCCACGACATCCATCCGGCGGCCCCGGTCCATCTGCTGGTGATCCCGAAACAGCACATCGAAAGCCTCGCGCAAGTCGGCGACGAGCACGCACCCATGTTGGGTAGAATGCTTCGGCTGGCGCCCAAACTGGCGGCCGAGAACGGCGCGGCGGGCGGCTTCAAGACCTTGTTCAATACCGGCAAGGATGGCGGCCAGGAAGTCTGGCATTTGCACATGCACATCATGGGTGGGCCGAGGCCCTGGAGCGGCACACGCTAAGGCGCACCAAGCGCGTCAGTGGGTGCTCACCGGCAGGCGCCGCCGGACCATCGGGCGCAACGAACTTCAAGCGGTTGCTGGCGTGAGCGCACCGCGGCAACCGAAGCAATCAAAGGAGTAGGACATCATGGGTGGATTGAGTATCTGGCATTGGCTGATCGTGCTGGTCATCGTGATTCTGGTGTTCGGCACCAAGAAACTCGGCAGCGTCGGCAAGGATCTCGGCAGCGCAGTGCGCGGCTTCAAGGAAGGCATGAAGGAAGGTGCCTCCGATACCGCGCCCAAGGCCGATGACAAGCAGGCCGCCGCCAAGACGATCGACGTCGAAGCCAAGGAAAAGTCCGGCCAATAAGCCGGGCTGTATCGGTGCGCGCCGCCACCCGGCCGCGCGCCCGGTATGCGCGTTCATCATGTTCGATTTCAGTTTCGCCGAACTCGCCATCATCGGCGGCGTCGCCCTCGTGGTGCTCGGCCCCGAGAAGCTGCCGCGCGTCGCGCGCACGGCCGGCCAATGGGCGGCCAAGGCGCAGCGCTATGTCGCCGATGTGAAGGCCGACATCCAGCGCGAATCCGAACTGGCCGAGCTCAAGAAGTTGCAAGACTCCGTGCAGCAATCGGCGCGCGAACTCGAAAGCAGCATGCACGAGAACCTGCAATCGATCGAATCCGAGATCGGCAAGACGCCGCTGGCCGATGATGGGTCCCCGAGCGTCTTCAACGACCCGCCAGCGCCGGCCGAAGACTTCCGTTCCATCGGCGAATTCGTAAAGCCGCCGCCCACGGTAGAAGCCTTGGCCGAACGCCTCGAAGCCTTGCAACGCCAGATCGACACCGGCGCCGTCGGTACCGCATCCGCCTGCCCGCGCGGCGCGTAATGGTCGCGCACCGCGTCCGCGACCAACGGGTCCTCGCAGAGCGGTGTGCTGACCAGCTCGTCGGGGACCGCCAAAGGCACATGGTCGTACTCGTCGATGATGGCGAGGTCGACACGGCCGGTCTCCAGCAGCGCCAAGCTTTCCGACGGCTCACAGCTCTGCACC
>CAXBRX010000019.1:0-18379 GCA_963977835.1 uncultured Derxia sp. | reverse complement strand
AGCGCCGCCATCGCGTCCTCGGATATCTCGCCAATGTCCTTGCCGGTATCGGCCTTGAGCGCCTTCAGAAAATGGAAAGCCAGCGCCGGAATGTCCTCGCGCCGCTCGCGCAGCGGCGGCAACTGGATCGGAAAAATGTTGATGCGGTAATAGAGATCCTCGCGAAAACTGCCGTCGGCAACCATCGCCTGCAAATCCTTGTTGGTCGCCGTGATCAGCCGGATGTTGGTGACCTGAGTCCGCGTGTCACCCACCGCGCGGAACTCGCGTTCCTGCACGACGCGCAGCAGTTTCGCCTGAGTGGAAAGCGACACGTTGCCGATCTCGTCCAGAAACAAGGTGCCGCCCTCTGCTTGTTCAAATCGGCCGCGACGTGTGGTTTGTGCGCCTGTGAAGGCGCCACGTTCATGTCCAAACAATTCGCTCTCGAGCAACTCTTTGGGGATGGCCGCGGTGTTGATGGCCACAAAGGGGCCCTGAGCACGGGGCGAATGTTTGTGCAAGGCACGCGCCACGAGTTCTTTGCCTGAACCGGACTCACCCGTGATCAGCACCGTCACGTGACTTTGGCTCAATCGACCGATGGCGCGAAACACGTCTTGCATCGCGGGGGCTTGGCCCAACATCTCGTGCTGGCTGTCGACCTCCACTTGAACGCCGTCCTCGCGCTGGCTCTCTTCCACCGCGCGACGGATCAATTCAATGGCCTTGGGCAAATCAAAGGGTTTGGCCAAGTATTCAAAGGCACCGCTTTGAAACGCCGACACGGCGCTGTCCAAATCCGAAAAAGCCGTCATGATGATCACCGGCAAACCCGGCATGCGCGCTTTGACCTGGTTGAGCAAATCCAAGCCCGAGCCACCTGGCATGCGGATGTCGCTCACCAACACCAGGGGCATTTGATCGGCTTCGGAATGATCCAAAGCCTGCAGCACCTCCTTGGGGTTGAGGAAGCTGCGGGTCGGCAAACCCTCACGCAACAAGGCTTTTTCCAGGACGAATCGGATCGACTGATCGTCGTCCACTATCCAGATCGGTTTGGTTGCTGTCATCATGTGCCGCGGTTCGGTGCTACAAAGTTGAAATCAGGGCAACGGAATCAGGATCTTGAAATCGGTCCGTCCCGGCACGCTTTCAAACTCGATCAGACCATGGTGCTGACGCACAAAAGTCTGAGCCAGATGCAATCCCAACCCCGACCCCCCTTCACGCCCCGAGACCAGCGGCAAAAACAGCCGGTCTTGCAGGGCCTGGGGGATGCCAGGTCCGTTGTCGATGACATGCAATTCCAATGCCAACCGATAGCGTTGCTTGCCAAACGTCACTTGCCGGGCCACCCGGGTGCGCAGGGTGATCTGCGCGTCGCCGGCTTGGATGCGCTCGGCCAAGGCTTGTGCCGCGTTGTGCACGATGTTGAGGATGGTCTGGATCAGCTGCTCCAAATCGCCCCGAAACTCCGGCAAAGACGTGTCGTAGTCCCGGATCACGCGCAGGCCCTGGGGGAACTCGGCCAAGACCAAGGAGCGCACCCGCTCACACACCTCATGGATGTTGACGCTGCTGACCAGGTGCGGTTTGCGGTGCGGCTCCAACAAGCGATCGACCAGGGTTTGCAGCCGATCGGCCTCTTTCACGATCACCTGGGTGTATTCGCGTAATTCGGGCGCCCGGTCGCTTTCGGCGATCTCGAGTTCCAGCAATTGCGCCGCGCCGCGGATGCCGCCCAGCGGATTCTTGATCTCGTGCGCCAGATTGCGGATCAGCTCGCGGTTGGCGAGGCCTTGCTCGATGAAACGCGCTTCGCGATCGACGCGCATCTGCTGCTCGATCTCGCGAAACTCGAACAAGGCGGCCAAGCCGGGTTCGTGCAGGCTCACCACGGTGCTGTGCACCGTCAACGGATCGCGGCTCGACACCGCCAGGGTCACATCCTGGCGTTTTTCGTCGAAGCGGTATTCGCGTGCCTGCCGAAACAGCGCGAACAACTCGCCTTCACCGAAAACCTGGGCGATCGATTGCCCTTCGAGCGTGCGGCGCGAGGTGTTGAGCAGGTCTTCGAGCGCGGTATTGACGAACACGATCGTGCCGTCCGGCCCGGCCAGCAAGACGGCAGACGCCAGGAGATCGAGCCCGGCGTACCCCGGCATGACGATGTTTTGCAAGATCAGTTGCGCAGTTGGGCGAGTTCGCGCTTGACCGAAGCGATGTTGGCTTCGGTACGGGCGATTTCGCTGCGCATCTGTTCGACCCGATCGAGGTACTTCTGATAGTTGCGCTCGTCACCCAGACGCTCGGGCTGACCGTTGTTGTAGTCCTTGCGCAACGCGGCAAGGCGGTCTTCCTGGGTCTGCAATTCGGTCTCGAGCACCTTGCGGCGATCGCTGTCGCGCGCGCGCTGGGTGTTGGCGTCGACCTTGGGGAAATCCTCGGGCGACGACGTGGCCTTGGGCGCGACCTTGGGCGCAGGAATGGTCACCACGGAAGCGGACTCGATGTTGACCTTCTTGCACCCCGGGGGCACGGAAGGGCCGTTGGCGTATTCCGCGGCGCCGCCCGGCTTTTCGCACTTGTAGACGATCTGCGCACCCGCCGACGCGCAGACCAGCGCTGCGACCATGAAAACGAGAACCTTCATAGCGTGTATGCCTAGCATGAACCTCGAAGCAGTCTAGAGTACTCCTGCCCCGCCCTCAACGACCCGTTTGTGTCCTTCTGCGCGACAACCCAGGCCGCGCAAACGCACATCCGCAAAAGAAAAACGCAGGCACCGAGGTGCCTGCGTCAGGGTCCTGCAACCAGCGATTCGACTTACAGCGAGTAATACATGTCGAATTCGACCGGATGGGTGGTCATGCGGAAACGCGTGACTTCTTCCATCTTGAGGTCGATGTAGGCATCGATCATCGCATCGCTGAACACGCCGCCCTTGGTCAGGAACGCGCGGTCCTTGTCCAGGTACTCGAGCGCTTGGTCGAGCGACGAGCAGACGGTCGGGATCTTCGCGTCTTCTTCGGGCGGCAGATCGTACAGATTCTTGTCCGCGGCTTCGCCCGGATGAATCTTGTTCTGCACGCCGTCCAGACCGGCCATCAGCAGCGCGGCGAAGGCGAGGTAGGGGTTGGCGGTGGGGTCCGGGAAGCGCGTTTCGATGCGGCGCGCCTTCGGGTTGCTCACGTAGGGGATACGGATCGAGGCCGAGCGGTTGCGCGCCGAGTAGGCGAGCTTGACCGGGGCTTCGAAGCCGGGGACCAGACGCTTGTACGAGTTGGTACCGGGGTTGGTGATGGCGTTGAGCGCGCGGGCGTGCTTGATGATGCCGCCGATGTAGTACAGCGCGAATTCGCTCAGACCCGCATAGCCGTCGCCGGCGAACAGGTTCTTGCCGTCCTTCCAGACCGATTGGTGCACGTGCATGCCGGAGCCGTTGTCACCGACGACGGGCTTGGGCATGAAGGTGGCCGTCTTGCCATAGCTGGCAGCGACGTTGTGCACGACGTACTTGAGCTTTTGCAGCCAGTCGGCGCGTTGCACCAGGGTGCTGAACTTGGTGCCGATTTCGTTCTGGCCCGGGGCCGCGACTTCGTGGTGATGCACTTCGACCGGCACGCCGATTTGTTCGAGGATCAGGCTCATTTCCGAGCGCATGTCCTGGAAGCTGTCGACCGGGGGAACCGGGAAGTAGCCGCCCTTGACGCCCGGACGGTGCGCGAGGTTGCCGCCTTCGAACTTCTTGCCGGTGCTCCACGGGGCTTCTTCGGATTCGATCTCGACGAAGCAGCCCGACATGTCGACGTTCCAGCGCACGCTGTCGAAGATGAAGAATTCGGGTTCCGGACCGAAGAAGGCGGTGTCGCCCAGGCCGGAGGACTTCAGATAGGCTTCGGCGCGCTTGGCGATCGAACGCGGGTCGCGGTCATAGCCCTTGCCATCCGACGGCTCGATGACGTCGCACGACAGCACCAGCGTGGTTTCTTCGCGGAACGGGTCGATGAAGGCGGTATCCGGATCCGGGTAGAGCAGCATGTCGGAGGCTTCGATGCCCTTCCAGCCGGCGATCGACGAACCGTCGAAGGCGTGGCCCGAAGTGAACTTGTCACCGTCGAAATGCGACACCGGCACGGACACGTGTTGTTCCTTACCCTTGGTATCCGTAAAGCGGAAGTCAACGAACTTGACCTCGTTGTCCTTCACCATCTTCACGACGTCGTCGGCAGAGATTGCCATTGGGTTCTCCTGATGTTGAACGATGCGGGTGCCTTGCCCGATGCATGCCATCGCTGGAAAGCGCGGAGCGCGGCTTCTTCTTTGGGTCGAGAATCGCTGAAGTCCGAGGCTGCTGAACCTGCCTCGAAACGGGTGCTTTCCTGACTTCGAGCCGGAATATAGCACTTGTCATGCCACGCTCTTTCCGACGTGTGGCGCGCTTGCGAAGCCACGGATTCGCATCAGAAATTCGACCCAGATCAATGTTCTTTTGAGCGTCGCCGCCAGCCTCGCAAACGATGCACCATAGCAGTGCAATCGACGGCGCACCGCAACGAACCATGAAAGCACCATCATGGTGCAATCAGGCCGCCAGGAACATTGCCTGGACTTCGTTGAGGAAGCGCCATCCGAGTGCGGTGGTCCGCAACTCGGTCGGTTCGGGTTCGAGCAGGCCGCGCGCACGCGCTTGCTCCAAGGGCGCCGCGATGGTGGCCAACGCGCATCCGGTGCGCTCCTCGAACAAGGCTGCCGGCACACCGGCGCGCAAACGCAAGGCATTGAGCATGAACTCGAAGCCGAGTTCGTCGACACCGACCTCGCGCTCTTCGGCCACCGCCGATCCGTCGAAGACTTCGCGCAAATAACTGTCGGGGCCACGCACACGGGCCTGACGGACGATGCGCTCGGCAAAGCTGATCTTGCCGTGCGCCCCCGGGCCGATGCCGAGGTAATCGCCAAAAGTCCAGTAGTTGAGGTTGTGCCGCGAGCGTGCGCCACCGCGCGCATAGGCCGAGACTTCATAACGGTCGAATCCGGCCGCGACGGTGCGCGCTTCGATGAGGTCGAGCATCGCATCGACCGTGTCTTCGTCGGGCAGCGCCGGCGGGTATTTGGCGAAGACGGTGTTGGCCTCGATTGCGAGCTGATAGATCGACAGATGCGTCGGCGCAAAGCCGAGCGCACGCGTCAGGTCGGCCTCAAGGTCCGCGACCGATTGCTGCGGCAAGGCGTACATCAGGTCGAGATTGAAATTGTCGAACTCGCGCGCCGCCGCTTCGATCGCGCGCATCGCATCGGCGCCGGTATGGATGCGCCCCAGCGCCTGCAATTGCGCGTCGGCGAAAGACTGCACGCCGATCGAAAGACGATTGACGCCACTGGCGCGAAAGGCGCGGAATTTCTCGGCCTCGAAAGTGCCCGGATTCGCCTCCATCGTGATCTCGGCATCGGCCGCCAATGGCAGCAAGGCGCGCAGATCGCTGAGCAGACGATCGAGCCCGGCGGCGCTCAACAACGAAGGCGTGCCGCCGCCGATGAACACCGATTCGACGCGCCGGCCCCAGACCAGCGGCAAGGAGGTTTCGAGGTCGCGCCGCAAGGCCTGCAGATAAAGGTCTTCAGGCAGGCCGCCTGCGGGCGCTTCGTGCGAGTTGAAATCGCAATACGGGCATTTGCGCACGCACCACGGGAAATGCACATACAACGACAAGGGCGGCAAGGCCGGCAGGCGGATCGCGCCGGGCCGCAAATGCCGATCGGCGACCGCGGCGTTACGCCGCAACGCGTCTTCGGCGCGCTGTATGGGAATGACCCGCCCGGCCATCGGAAAGCGCCTCGTCAGCCCTCGGCCGAGAGCTTGCGCACCAGCTCACGCAAGGCCTGGCCGCGATGGCTGCGCGCATGCTTGGCATGATCATCGAGTTCGGCGGCGGTCATGTTGGCGTCGGGCACGAAGAAATGCGGGTCGTAGCCGAAGCCGCGCGCGCCGCGCGCCTCGGACACCACACGCCCGTACCAGCGGCCTTCGGCGATCACGGGCAAAGGGTCGTCCGCCGCGCGCACGAACACCAGCACCGCGACGAAGAAGGCGCGTCTGTCGTCCTCGGTGCGCGCCCGCTCGTTCAAGAGCGCGATCAGCCGCGCGTTGTTGCGCGCGTCGTCCTTGGGCTCACCGGCGAACCGCGCCGAATGCACGCCCGGCGCGCCGCCGAGCAAAGGCACGCACAAGCCGGAATCGTCGGCCAGCGCCGCGCGCCCGGTGACTGCCGCGGCATGCCGGGCCTTGGCGAGCGCGTTCTCGACGAAGGTCGGATGCGGCTCGGGCACTTCCTCGACGCCGAATTCGCGCTGCGGGCGCACCCGCCAATCGAGCGGTTCGAGCATCTGCGCAAATTCACGCAACTTGCCCGCGTTGTTGGAGGCCAGCACCAGCTCGCGCATGGGCATGCTCAGGCGAGTCCGAGCGCCTGCTTTTGCAGCGCCACGAGTCGGGCGATGCCGTCGCCTGCCAATCCAACCAAGACATCGAGCTGCGCGCGCGTGAACGGCGCGCCTTCGGCCGTGCCTTGGATCTCGACGAAGCCGCCGCTGCCCGTCATGACGACGTTCATGTCGGTCTCGCAGCCGGAATCCTCGATGTAATTCAAATCGAGCACCGGCTGCCCTTCGAAGACGCCGACCGAGACTGCCGCGACATGATCGCGGATCGGGTCGACGCCAAGCGCTCCGCTCGCACGCAACGTGGCGATGGCGTCGTGTACCGCGACGAAAGCGCCGGTGATCGACGCGGTGCGCGTGCCGCCATCGGCTTGCAGCACATCGCAATCGATGGTGATGGTGCGTTCGCCGAGGGCTTGCAGGTCGACGACCGCGCGCAGGCTGCGGCCGATCAGACGCTGGATTTCCTGGGTGCGCCCGCTTTGCTTGCCCTTGGCCGCTTCGCGGTCGGAGCGGGTATGGGTGGCGCGCGGCAGCATGCCGTATTCGGCGGTCAGCCAGCCTTGGCCCTTGCCCTTCAAAAACGCGGGCACCTTGGCCTCGACGCTCGCAGTGCACAGCACGCGCGTGTCGCCGAAAGCGACCAGCACCGAGCCTTCGGCATGCTTGGTATAGCCACGGGTGATGCTGACGGGACGCAAAGCATCCGCGGCGCGTCCGTCGGGACGCGCGAAAACAGAAGTGGTCATGGTTTTTGCGGTGCCGACTTGTTGGTCTTCGCGATCGCGCGGCGGATGTCGGCGATCGCGTTTTCGATCTCGTCGTCGGTCATGGGTTTTTCGTCCGCGGCGTTCTGACGATGCGGCAACTGGATGGTGGAACGGAAGGCTTCGCCGACCGATTGCGAAGACGGGAAGGCCGGATCGTCGGCGATGGTCTCGATGTCGTCGCCTTCCCAGGTCATGCCGATCGCGGTCACGTTGTCGGAGCCGGCACCGGCTTCCATCAGCGCGTAATTGATGAGTTCGGGCACCACGCGCATCACCGAGTTGGTTCTGAACGCGGCGGCGATGATGTTGTCGGACACCGCGCCCCACAAACCGTCGGAACACAGCAGCATGTGATCGCCGGGTTCGAGCTTGATCGGGTCCGAGAGTTCGATCATGGGCATGGCCGGCGCGCCCAGGCAATTGAACAAGCGGTTGCGATCGGGGAAGTCTTCGCGGTCTTTGTCTTCGAGCAGGCCGTCGGCGATCATCGCTTCGAGCTGGGAATGGTCGCGCGTGACATGTTCGATGCCGCCGTCGCGGATCAGGTAGATGCGCGAATCGCCGGCATGCCCCCACCAGGCCAGGCCGTGCTGGACGATGCAGGTCACGACCGTCGTGCGCGGCGATTCGGGCAGGCCGCGGCCGGCGCGATAGCGATGGATTTCGACATGCGCCGCCATCATGGCGTCTTCAAGGAATTGCTTGGGGTCCTTGATGGTCGGCGTGGCAGCCTTCTGGAATTCGGCACCGATGGTCTGCACCGCGATCTGGGCCGCCACCTCGCCTTGCATATGGCCGCCCATGCCGTCGCAGACGATGATCATCAGGCAGTCCTTGGTGTAGGAATACCCCATGCGGTCTTGATTGATCTTGCGGCCGCCGCGCTTGCTTTCCTGGTAGATCGAAAAACGCACCTGTCGTCCCCCCTGCGCCTAGCGCCAATCGGTCGGCAAATCGGTCTCGGCCGCCGAGGACGAACCGTCGGCTTTGCGCCGATCCGCGATGCCGACGAAACGCTTGAAGCGCTCGCCGAACCCCAAGGTCTCCTCCGGCTCCGATTCTTCCAGCAACGACTTCTGTACCTGAAACACGCTTTGCGGACGCTCGAGCGGATCGAGCTTGAGGCACCAGCCGATCAGATCGAGCAATTCCGACGAGTAATACGACCGATGCTGCTTGAGCGCCGCCGGCATCTTGTCGTTCTGCTTGCGCGCGTCGGCCGCTTGCGGCGGCGAACCGGCGATGCAGGCGAAGATCGAAGCGCCGACGCTGTAGACATCGGTCCAGGGCCCGAGCGCCGCTTCCTTGGCATGCAGCTCGGGAGCGGCGAAGCCGGGCGTGTACATCGGGTAGAGCTTTTCTTCCTCCGACGTCAGTGTCTGACGCGCAGCGCCGAAGTCAAGCATGATGGGCGTCGCATCCGACCGGAGGTAGATGTTGGCCGGCTTGATGTCGAGATGCAGCAGCTTGTTGGCATGCACCTCGCGCAGGCCGTTGAGCACCTGCGAGAAAATCTTGCGGATCGTGCCTTCGCCGATGATGTATTCGCGCCCCGGCGTGTCGCGGCGGCGGATGATGAGTTCTTGCAGCGAGCGCCCGGCTTCGTACTGCATGACCATGTAGACGGTGCCGTTGGCGCGGAAAAAATTGAGCACCCGCACCACATTCGGATGCAGGATGCGCGCGAGCGCCCGGCCTTCCTCGAAAAAGCACTTGAGGCCGATCCGGAAGGTGGCGAGGTTCTGCGGGACGATGGACGGCTCGAGTTCGCCTTCGCGGCGCACCACGAGCGAACTCGGCAGGTATTCCTTGATCGCGACCGGGTTGTTGGCCTCGTCGAGCGCGAGATAGACGATCGAGAAGCCGCCGGAAGAAATCTTCTTTACGATACGATACCCCCCGAGGACGAGGCCCGCGGGTAGCGCAGCGTTTTGTTGTGATGCCATGCGTAAACCGGGGCTTTCCTGGTTGGGTTTGCACGCCAAGCGCGCAACGCAACTCACGTCTAGGGGTGAAGAGGACCCCGAATTGTAATTAATTGGCGCCCATCAGCGCCGACGATACCGCATAGTTGCATCCAAGCCACGTCGAATCCGGCTCTGCCGCAGGTGTAGCCGCCCATAGATTCGCAGTCAACCGCCCATTCCATGTCCAAATCCCATCCTGTGGCCGCCTGTTCGAGTATGACCGGGTATGCCAACGCCCAGCGCGAATTCGCCGGCGGCCGCGTCGCAGTCGAGTTGCGCAGCGTCAATTCCCGTTTTCTCGACCTCCAGTTCCGCATGCCCGACGATCTGCGCGCCGTCGAACCCGCGCTGCGCGAGGCCATCACCCAGGCGATCGTGCGCGGCAAGGTCGAATGCCGCGTCGCCTTGCAACGCGTCGAAGGCCCCGCCGCCGTGGCCGGCCCCGACCATGACGCGATGACCCGACTGTTCGAATGGCAATCGATGGTGCGCCGCGTGCTGCACGACGCCTCGCTGCTGAGCGTCGCCGACGTGCTGCGCTGGCCGGGCGTGATCGCCGACAATTCCTTCGATCCGGATGCCTTGCGCGACGCGGTCCTGGACGCTGCGCGCGATTGCATTGCGCAATTCGTCGCCTCCCGCGTGCGCGAGGGCGAACGGCTGTGCGCCTACCTGCTCGAACGCGTGGCCCAGATCGAAACCCTGGTCGGTCAGGTGCGCCCGCGCCTGCCGGCACTGCGCGAGGCCTACCAGCGCAAGATCACCGAACGCTTGAGCGAAGCGCTGGGCCTGGCCGCGCCGAACGGCACCTCGGTCATGTCGCGCGAGGAAATCGCCGCCCGGCTCGCCGCCGAGGCGTCGTTGTTCGGGATGCGGGCCGATGTCGATGAAGAATTGTCGCGCCTGGACGCCCATCTGGCCGAAGTCCGCCGCGTGGTCAGCAAGCCGGCCGCGGGCGGCGTCGGCAAACGGCTCGATTTCATCATGCAGGAGCTCAACCGCGAGGCGAACACCCTGGGCAGCAAGGCGGTCGCCATCGAGCTCGCCGATGCCTCGATCGAGCTCAAGCTGCTGATCGAGCAGATGCGCGAGCAGATCCAGAATCTGGAATGAGCCCGGGCGGCGCCGCGCTCATTGCGCCGGCGCCATCTCCGGCGGCACACTCCAACCGCCGCCGAGCGCCTTGATGAGTTGCACCGTGGCGCTGAGTTGCCGGCCACGGATCGACAAGGCGGACAAGCGCGCGTTCTGGTCAGTCGTCTGCGCGCTGACCACGTTCAAATAGCCGATGGTGCCGGCGCGGTACTGGTTGAGCGCGAGCTGCAAGGAAACCCCGGCCGCACGCACGGTCTGGGCTTGCAACTGGGCCTCGCCGTCGAGCACGCGCAAGGCGACCAGCGCATCCTCGACATCCTGCAAAGCGCCGAGCACGGTCTGGCGATAGGTGCCGGCCGCCGCGTCGTACGCGGCCTCGGCCTGGTCGACCTGGGCGCGGCGCGCGCCGGCATCGAACACCGTCAGCGCGAGCGCGGGCCCGAGGGTCCAGAAACGATGCGCGACATCGAACAGATTCGACGCACTGGCGCCTTTGTAGCCTCCGGTGGCCGACAAGGTCAGCGTCGGAAACAAAGCGGCACGTGCCACGCCGATGCTGGCATTGGCCGCCGCAGCGCGGCGCTCGGCCGCAGCCACGTCGGGGCGACGTTCCAACAGCCCTGACGGCAGTTCGCCGGGCACGGCCGGCACGGCGAGCGCCAATTGACCCGGCTCGCTCATGGGCACGACGGCCAAGGAAAACTCGGCCGGCGCATGGCCGGTCAGCACGGCGATCGCATGCTCGAGTTGCGCACGGTTGATCTCCACATCGACGGCCTGGGCGCGCGCCGACAGCCATTGGGTTTCGGCCTGGGCGACATCGGCGGGCGTCACCACGCCGGCGGCCAGCCGGTTGCGCATCATGCGCAGCGAGGCTTCGTAGGACGCCACATTGGCTGCGTAAAGCGCGCTTTGCGCATCGGCCACGCGCAAGGCGACGTAATCGGCCGCGAGCTCGGCTTCCAGACTGAGCCGGGTGTTGGCGAGGTCGGCATCGCTGGCCTGGGCCGCGGCCTCTTGCGATTCGGCATTGCGGCGCAGACCACCCCACAAATCTGCCTCCCAATCGGCCGATGCCGCGACCTGCACCGTGTTGGCGATCGGGCCGTTGCCGCTGTTCTGGGCCCGGGTACCGCCGGCCTGCACGCCCACGCTCGGATACAAGGCCGCGCGCGCCTGGCGGCCAAGCGCCGTCGCGCGCCGCCAATTGGCCTCGGCCACGCGCAGATTCTGGTTGGCGTCGTGCAATTGTTTGACCAGGCCATCGAGCGTCGGGTCGCCAAAACCGCGCCACCATTCGCCGCGCGCAGCAACATCGGCGGGCTCGGCGTTCTTCCAGCCGGCCGGCGCTTCCTTGAACGCTGCCGGCAGCGCGAGCGCCGGGCGCTGGTAATCGGGGCCTACCGCGCAACCGGCGAGCAGCAGTGCGCACACGCAAGGCAGCCATGCCGCGCGCAACGCAAAGCGCCGCGACGCAAGACGCCGCGGGCGGCCGGACATGGACGTAGCCGGGCCGAAACGATCAGGGTTCATGAAGGACTTCCTTGCGGTTGGCCGACCGACGCGGCGCGACGGCGTTGCCGCCGCAGCCGCAGACGATCGAGCGCGAGATAGATGACCGGCGTGGTGTACAGCGTGATCCATTGGCTGGCGAGCAGGCCGCCGACGATGGCGATGCCCAAGGGGCGGCGCATCTCGGCACCATCGCCGCTGCCCAGGGCGAGCGGCAAAGCGCCGAACAAGGCGGCCACCGTCGTCATGAGGATGGGGCGCAGGCGCAGCAGGCAGGCGCGCCGGATGGCTTCGCGCGGATCGAGACCGTCGCGGCGCTCGGCCTCGATCGCGAAGTCGATCATCATGATCGCGTTCTTCTTGACGATGCCCACCAGCAGGATCACGCCGATCAGGGCGATCACGCTGAATTCGGTCTTGCAGACGATGAGCGCGAGCAAGGCACCGAGCCCGGCCGAGGGCAGCGTCGAGAGGATGGTGATCGGGTGCACCGCATTTTCGTACAGGATGCCGAGCACGATGTAGATCGCGAGGATCGCCGCGAGAATCAGCAAAGGCTGGCTGTTGAGCGAGTCCTGGAAGGCGCGCGCACTGCCCTGAAAACTCGCATGGATGCTGCCCGGCACACCGGCGCGCGCGAGCGCCGCATCGATGGCGGTGGTCGCCTGCCCGATCGACACGCCGGGTGCGAGGTTGAACGACACCGTGGAGGCGGCGAACCCGCCTTGGTGATTGACCTGCAGCGGCGTGACCGTCGGCTGCCAATGCGCGATGGCCGACAAAGGCACGGTCGCGCCGCTCGCGGTGACGAGCACGATCTGATCGAGCCCGCGCTGGTCCTGCACATATTGGCGGTCGGCCTCGATGACCACGGTGTACTGGTTGAGCTCGCCGTAGATGTTGGAAATCTGGCGCTGGCCGAAGGCATCGTTGAGCGTCGCATCGACCATCGCGGTCGTCAGGCCCAGGCGCGCCATCATCGCGCGGTCCAGCGTCAGCGTGGTCTGTGAGCCCTTCTCCTGCGCGTCGGTATTGACGTCGGTGAGCTGGGGCAATTGCGCCATCGCGGCGCGGATGGTCGGCTCCCATTGCCGCAAGGTCGCGAGATCGTCGGATTGCAGCGTGTATTGATAGGCCGCATCGCTCTGACGGCCGCCGACGCGGATGTCCCCGGCCGGTTGCAAGAACAAATTGCCCCCGGGCACGCGTGCGAGTTGGGGCCGCAAACGGTTGATGATCGCATCGGCCGAAGCGCCGCGTTCGGCCAACGGTTTGAGCACGATGAACATGAAGCCGCCGTTGGCGCGCGAGCCGCCGGTGAAGGCCATCACATTCTCGACCGCCGGATCGTTGTGCACGATCTGCACATAGTTGCGCAGCTTCTCGCTCATGGCCTCGAACGAAATGCTCTGGTCGGCCTGGATGCCGCCGACCAGGATGCCGACGTCCTGCACCGGGAAAAAGCCTTTGGGCACGACCACATAGAGCGCGACATTGGCCGCGATGGTCGCGAAGAAGACGAAGATCATGGTGCGCGTATGCGCGAGCGCCCAATCGAGCGAACGCGCATACGCGTCCTGGACACGCGTCATCGCCGCCTGGGCACGCGCCGCGAGCTTGCGCCAGCGCGATGGCCGACTCACATCGGCATCAGATTTTTCGTGAGCGGGCCGGCGCAACAACAAGGCGCACATCATCGGCGTGGTGGTCAAGGACACCAGCATCGACACCAGGATGGCGACCGACAAGGTGACCGAGAATTCATGGAAATAACGGCCGACGATGCCGCCCATGGCGAGGATGGGAATGAACACCGCAACCAGCGACAGGCTCATCGAGACCACGGTGAAGCCGACTTCGCGCGCGCCGCGCAAGGCCGCGCGCACCGGCCCCAGACCGCGCTCGATATGGCGCATGGTGTTTTCGAGCACGACCACCGCATCGTCGACGACGAAGCCGGTCGCGATCGTGAGCGCCATCAGCGAAAGGTTGTCGAGCGTATAGCCGAGCAGATACATGACCGCGAAGGTGGTCACGAGCGAGACCGGTACCGCGACCGCCGGCACCAGCGTGGCGCGGCCGCTGCGCAAGAACACGAACACCACCATCACCACGAGCACGACCGAGACCAGCATCGATCGCTCGATCTCGCGCAACGACGCGCGGATGGTGGTGGTGCGTTCGAGCACCACATCGACATTGATGCCGGCCGGCACCGTGGCGCGCAGCATCGGCAACAACGTCTTCACGGCTTCGATGGTCTCGATGATGTTGGCACCCGGCTGACGGAACACCTGGAGCTGGACCGCCGGCTTGCCGTTGGTCAGGCCCAGGTTGTAGGCGTTTTGCTGGGCATCGCTGACCTCGGCGATGTCGCCTAAGCGGACTGCGGCGCCGTTCTGCCAGCGCATCACCAGGCCGCGGTAATCGGCCGCGTTGTGCAATTGATCGTTGGTGGCGACGAGCCAGCTGCGCTCGCCGTCGTCGAGGCTGCCGAGCGGCGCGTGAGTATTGGCCGCGGCGATCGCGGTGCGTACCGCCTCGAGCGACAGGCCGGCGCGGTTCATTTCGGGAATGCGCAAACGCACCCGCACCGCGGGCGCCGCGCCGCCACCGATGTCGACATTGCCGACCCCGCGCACTTGCGAAATCCGCTGCGCGAGCAGTGTCGAGGCCACGTCGTACAACTGCGCGCGGCCGTATTGCTCCGAGGTCAGCGACAGCACCATGATCGGCTGGTCGGCCGGGTTGACCTTGCGGTAGGTCGGGTTGCGCGGCAGGCTGCTCGGCAGCATGCCCATCGAGGCGTTGATCGCCGCCTGCACATCGCGCGCCGCACCGTCGATGTCGCGGCTCAAATCGAATTGCAGCACCACGCGCGTCGAGCCGAGCGCATTCGACGAGGTCATTTCCGTCACGCCGGCAATGGTGCCGAGCGCGCGTTCGAGCGGGGTCGCCACCGTCGATGCCATGGTCTCGGGGCTCGCGCCCGGCAAACTGGCCGAGACCGTGACGGTCGGAAAATCCACCTGCGGCAGCGGCGCGACCGGCAGCAGCTTGAACGCGACCGCGCCGGCCAGCAGCAGGCCGAGGGTGAGCAAGGTCGTCGCGACTGGGCGCGCGATGGCCGGTGCCGACAGATTCACCGTACCGCTCCCGCCGTCATGCCGATTCTCCACGGCCCGCCGGCGCCTGCTTCCGCGCCGCGCCGCGCGCACGCCAGCGTCGCGCGGTGCGCTCGAAAGCGAGATAGATCACCGGCGTGGTGAACAAGGTCAGCATCTGGCTGACGATCAGGCCGCCGACCATGGTCAGACCGAGCGGATGGCGCAACTCCGACCCCATGCCGGTGCCGAGCATGAGCGGCAAGGCGCCGAGCAGCGCGGCCATGGTGGTCATGAGGATGGGCCGAAACCGCAGCAGACAGGCTTGATGGATCGCGTCGCGCGGACTCAGGCCCTGGTTGCGTTCGGCGTCGAGCGCGAAGTCGATCATCATGATCGCGTTCTTCTTGACGATGCCGATCAGCAGCACGATGCCGATGATGGCGATCACGCTCAGCGGATTGCCGCTGAGCAGCAGTGCGAGCAGCGCACCGACGCCGGCCGAAGGCAGTGTCGAGAGGATGGTGACCGGGTGGATGAAGCTTTCGTACAGCACACCGAGCACGATGTACATCGTCACCACCGCGGCCAGGATGAGCCAAAGCTGATTCGACAAGGCGGCCTGGAAGGCGAGCGCCGCGCCCTGGAAGCTGGTGCGGATCGAGGCCGGCAGACCGAGGTCGCGTTCGGCGTTCTCGATCGCCTCGACGGCTTCGCCCAACGACGCGCCCGGCGCGAGATTGAACGAGACCGTCGCGGCCGGGAATTGATCGAGATGGTTGATCGACAACGCGGTCGGACGCTCGCTGATGCGCGCGAACGAGGTCAAGGGCACCTCGGTGCCGTTGCCCGCCGTCAGCGACAGATGCGCGAGCGCCTCGGGCCCGCCCTGGAAGGCCTGCGGCACTTCGATGACGACGCGGTATTGGTTCGCCTGGGTGAAGATCGTCGAGATCAGCCGCTGGCCATAGGCGTTGTAAAGCGCGCTGTCGATCGCGGCCATCGTGATGCCCAGACGCGCGGCGGCATCGCGATCGACTTCGACGTAGGCCTGCAAGCCGGCGTTCTGGAAATCGGTTGCGATGTCGGTGATCTGGGGCAATGTGGCCAGCCGATCCATCAGCTTGGGCACCCAGGTGTCGAGCTCGGCGCCGGCCGAACTGTCGAGCGTGAATTGATATTGCGTGCGGCTCGCGCGGTCTTCGATGGTGAGGTCCTGCACCGGCTGCAGATAAAGCTGGATGCCCGACACCTTGGCCGCCGCGGCTTGCAGGCGCGCGATCACCGCCGGCGCACGCTCGCGCTCGGCGAGCGGCTTCAGATTGATCAGCATGCGACCGGCATTGAGCGTTGCGTTGCTGCCGTCCACACCGATCAACGACGACAGACTCGCGACCGCCGGGTCTTGCAAGATGACATCGGCCAGCGCTTGCTGACGCTGGGCCATGCCATCGAACGAGATTGATTGCGGCGCTTCGGTCACGGCCTGCAGCACGCCGGTGTCTTGTTGCGGGAAGAAGCCCTTGGGCACGAAGACGTACAACAACGCCGTCAAGGCGAGCGTGGCGACCGCGACCGCGAGCACCAGCCGTTGATGGCCGAACACCCATTGCAACGCGCGGTCGTAGGCGCCGATGGTGCGGTCGAACCAGCCGGCCACGCGGCGCGCGATCGGGCCTTCGACATGCTCGCCTTTCGCATCGAGCCAGCGCGCGCACATCATCGGCGTGAGCGTGAGCGAGACCACGGCCGAGATGAGGATCGAGACCGCGAGCGTGACCGCGAATTCGCGGAACAAGCGCCCGACCACATCGCCCATGAACAACAGCGGAATCAGCACCGCGATCAGCGAGACGGTGAGCGAGATGATGGTGAAGCCGATCTGCTTGCTGCCCTTGAGCGCCGCGACCATCGGCGTATCGCCTTCCTCGATGTAGCGCGAGATGTTCTCGATCATCACGATCGCATCGTCGACCACGAAGCCGGTCGCGATGGTCAGCGCCATCAAGGTCAGGTTGTTGATCGAAAAGCCCGCGAGCAGCATCACGCCGAAGGTGCCGATCAAGGACAGCGGCACCGCCACCGCCGGAATCACGGTCGCGCGCAGGCTGCGCAAAAACACCGCGATGACCGCGATCACGAGACCGATCGAAAACAGCAATTCGATCTGCACATCATGGACCGACGCGCGGATGGTGGTGGTGCGGTCGGTGAGCACGACCAGATCGACTGCCGCGGGCAGGCTCGCGCGCAGTTCGGGGAACAGCGCATGGATGCGGTCGACGGTCTGGATCACATTGGCGCCGGGCTGGCGCTGGATGTCGAGCACGATGCCGGGCGCATCATTGGCCCAGGCTGCCAGGCGCACATTCTCGGCACCATCGACGACGGCGGCGATGTCACCGAGGCGGATCGGCGCGCCGTCCTTGTAAGCGATGACGAGTTTGCGATATTCGTCGGCCGAACGCAGTTGGTCGTTGGCATCGAGCGTGGACGCGCGCTCGGCGCCGTTGAAACTGCCTTTGGCCTGAAACACGTTCTGCGCCGCGATCGCATTGCGCACATCGTCGAGCGTCATGCCGCGCGCGGCCACTGCGCGCGGATTGACCTGCAAGCGCACGGCGGGCTTCTGGCCGCCACTCAACGTCACCAGGCCGACGCCCGGCAATTGCGAAATCTTCTGCGCCATGCGCGTCGAGGCGAGATCCTGCAATTGCGTCAACGGCAAGGTGCGCGAGGTGAGCGCGAGCGTGAGCACCGGCGCGTCGGCCGGGTTGATCTTGCTATAGACCGGCGGCTGCGGCAGGTCTTTGGGCAGCAGATTGGCGGCGGCATTGATCGCGGCCTGTACTTCTTGTTCGGCGGTATCGAGGCCGAGGTTCAGGTCGAAACGCAAAGTGATGGTCGAACCGCCACCGGCGCTGGTCGACCACATTTGCGTGAGGCCCGGCATCTGGCCGAACTGGCGCTCGAGCGGCGCCGTGATGGTCGAGGTCACCACGTCGGGGCTCGCGCCCGGGTACAGCGTGCTCACCTGGATGGTCGGGTAATCGACCTCGGGCAGCGCCGACAAAGGCAATTGCCGATAAGCGAGCAATCCCGCGAGCAGGATCGCGACCATGCCCCACACGGTCGCAACCGGGCGCTCGATGAACAAGCGCGATGGATTCATGGAGCGGCCTTCGCCGGGGTCTGCGCCGTGCTGCCGTCCGCTGCCGGTGCGCCGCTCGCATCACCGCGACGATGGCGCGGGCGTGGTCGTCGGCTCCGGAGTCGTGGTCGGCTCGGGCGTCGTTGTCGGTTCCGGCGTCGTCGTCGGCGCAGGCGTGCCGGTGGATCGCACCGCCTTTGCCGTCAATCAGGTCTGCGGATCGGGCCTGCGCGCCGTCGCGCTGGCCGCGCAGGCGATCGCCTTGGGCGATGCGCGCATCATGGTCGCTGGCGGGCAGGAGAATATGTCGCTCGCCCCGCACGCCCAGTTCCTGCGCGCCGGGCAGAAAATGGGCAA